>DASVDB010000059.1 GCA_036381315.1 Bacilli bacterium
AGCATGCAGGACAATTTTCCGTTTGCGGCGTAAAACTGAAACACAAAGTGGCACGGCGGCAACGCCATTTTGTCGATATCCGCCGGATTCCACGCGGTTACGAGATGGCGGCGGGAATCGGGATTTTGCTTGATCGCCTCGATTACGCGGCTGATTTGGTCGATTTTCCGCCCGTCCGGCGCTTCCCAGGCGCGCCATTGTTTTCCGTATACCGGGCCGAGATCGCCGTTTTCGTCCGCCCATTCGTCCCAAATTGTCACGTTGTGGTCGTGCAAATACTGAATGTTCGTATCGCCGCGCAAAAACCACAACATTTCGTGGAAGATGGAACGGACATGCATTTTTTTCGTCGTCAACAGCGGAAAGCCTTTGGCCAGGTCAAACCGCATTTGCCTGCCGAATACGGAAAGCGTGCCGGTGCCGGTGCGGTCCTCTTTTTTTGTCCCGTTTTCCAAAATATCCTGCAAAAGATCCAGATACGCTCTCATCCCATCACCCGTTAATTATTGTAAAATGAATTTGCGCTTACCGAAATACCGCAAACGACTGCAACACGACGTCCACAAGCGACGCGATATCCGCTATTTGCCGCTCGTCGATTTTGCGGGCAAAATCAAGCTCGATCGTATTGAAGTATACTCTTTTTCCGGTCGGATTATATGTAAAAGAGACGGTTTGCTTAATCGTCGGCCGCTCTTGCCAAATGGCGTTAAGCCCCTCTTCGATGCGCCGGCAATCCGCCTCCACATCCTGAATTTCAGCGAGAAAACGTACCGTAAGCCGGCAGCCCGGCTCCGTATCGGCAATCGCCAGCATCTCCGCCGCCAAATCCGCCATATCGGCAAAGAGCTGTATTTCCGCCCGCACTTTGGCGTCCGCGGAAGCGGCAAATTGAATCGCATAGTTGCGGGCCATAACGGCGCTGTCGAGCATGTCTGAGCGGCTTGTTACGACAATGCTGCCGGCCAGATCGAGATCGTAAACCGCGCCTTCCAGCACGACTTTCAAATTGTCAAAAACGGTCGGGTCAAACATTGCGTCACTGAAGCGCTTCTTGCAAATGCGCGGCTGTCACCTTACGATGCGATGCGTTCCAAACGGCTTTTTGCCGGTCAATCAAAATCGCCTGCGGCGATTCGTGCTTGATCTGCAAATCTTCCGCTATTTTATTCGACACCGGCCGCGACTGAATGACTTTAACCAACAGATAATCAACGTCTTCGCGCGGATGATCGCTTAAATAACGCTCATATTCCTTAAAAGCGCCGGCGCTGATTTCACAACGTGTGCTATGTTTCAGAACAACGGCGGGACGTTCCTCGCTGTGCGCCAATACTTCTTCCCACTCGTCGATCGTTGTAATTTCTCGCCATTTCTTCATGCCAAATCCCTTCCTTTAGCTGAAATCTAAAACAATTTTATCATTTTCGCGTTTTAAGCGCCATCCCGCGTTTTATCCGGTTGTCCTTACGCTTTGCCATTGCCGCAACCGGCGGCGCGCAGCGGTTGCAGCGCAATTCCCCATGGAGTATAGTATTGTTCGGAAATGAGCGGAAAACGTCCGTATTTTTTCGCCAAAAGACGAAATTCGCCGGGTGCCAATTGGTACAACAGCAGTTTTTTCAGATGGTTTTGGCATAATAGAAGCTGCATGTCATCGGCAAATAAAACGCCATTTCGCCCGCATATCTCGCACTCTTTGCGGGCAAACATGCTTTTTAACGGACGCATTTCAGCCAAGCTAACTTCTCCGGCGGCGTACTGGATACGATGGCTGGCGCATAACAGCAGCAGAAAATGGCCGTCATCAACGATCGCGAGCTTGTCCGCCCCGCCAATACGACACGCTGCGTGGCTGCAATGGTACACCGGCAATTCGCCTCCTCCGGTTTTTTTCCTATAATACATTAGCCAAGCCGCAAAATCTGTCGCAGTGTGTCCCGATAAAAAAACCGCCCCGAAAAAGGGGCAAGTTATCCGGGGCATATTTACTGGCACGGTTCGTCCCCGCTGAATATGATGCTGATACAGGCAAGCGTTATACGACGAAACGCGAGCGCAGGATAATCACCAACAAGATAAACAACACCAGCACCATCGCCGTATTGGTAAAGCCGACAGGGACGTGGCATACGACCGGCGCGGCGGCAACGGGGGCAGACACGTTGACATGATGATGCACATGCGCCGGTTCAACCGCCATCGGCTTATGAACGTGGATGGGCTGGACGTTTGGCATGTAAATATTAGGGCTTACATATTCCATATCAAGCACCTCCTTAGATTGATACACCATCAGTCTATGGGGGGCTACCTACGAATTACACGGCGATAACCTAGCGTGTAAAAAATGGATGTTTACACCAATCCTTCGTCTGCTCCGGGAAATTGTTCCGGATTCATTGCGGTATTTTCCGCGGCGAAACCGGCAAGTTCCAAATTCGCCTGCCAATTGTGCAAAAAATGTGCTTGAAATCACGTTTATCCAATTCTTTTATGCTATTATAAAAATGCGTAAAATAAATAATGAAGGAATGCATATATTTTGCAGATACGGAGGATTGTCCCATGTGGTATCAATTGCTGGTGTTCTTTCATGTGCTGAGTGTGATGCTGGCGCTCGGGCCGTTTTTTCTATTGATTCCACTTTTGCGCAAAATGAGGGTGGCTCAGTCAGAACAACTAATGCCGTATATTTCAACTTTTCGTTTAGCCGTGCAGTTCTCCAGACATGGCGGCCATTTGCTCGTTTTAACCGGCGTCTTGCTCATTGCGTTTGGTCCGTGGACATGGAAAACATCATGGGTGATCGTGACGGTTTTGATCATGTTCAGCTCGCTTTACTTCTTTGCCCGCGCTTTCTCCCCTATCTTAAAGGCGCTGCAGGAGCCCGGCCATGACAGAAAGAAATTGGTCGCCAAATTGCGCAATGCTTTATACGGCTATATATTCATCATGTTGCTAATGATGTGGATTATGAAAAGCAAACCGGTGTTTTGGTAGGCATGCCGTTTAACCGGCTTAACTGGCTTAACCGGCGACAATAATCGAAAATATTCAGCAAATTTTAGTTGGGATGAAACGTTTTGCTGCCGCCGATTGTCTATATTAATAGATAATCAAGTTTGGGGGGACGCAAGATGTTTGAACCATTGATTCGCCAAAAGCTTGTTGTCCAAATCTTCGATGCGGGCAACAAGCTTTTGGCAACCGGCGTGATAACCGGAATCAATGAACAAAAAGGTTTTTTGAAACTAAACCGCAAATTGCTGTTTCCGCTTCGCATCGTTGCAAAAATACAAATATTGTCCGATAGATTGGCTGAACAGAAAAGCGCAGCGCTTTAACGGTATTGCCGGTATGCCTTTGCCTCGCGCCAGCGCACACTCGCGGAAGGGAGCTTACGCCTTGAACACCAGTTCTGCCTTAACAATCCGAATCACATCACCGGCGTGCAGCGTATAGGATTTGTAAGGCAGCAACTTTTCCCCGTTCAGGAAGCTCCCGTTGACTGAACCCAAATCTTTTACCGCATACGTTTGCCCCACCCGCTCAATTTCGCAGTGTGCTCTGGATATTCCAACAGAATCCAGCACGATCCCGGCGGAATCGCCTCGACCGATCAAAATCCGTTGCTTGAACAATTCATATGTAATGCTTTTCCCATCAAGCCGCAACTCCAATTTCGCCCCTTGTCGCCCGGCGGAAACCGCTTGCCCGGATCCCAGAAAAACGGTTGCCGGAGACGCCGGCGCAGATTTAAGCGGCTGACTGTCCAACGCGTCCGCCTGCCGCCGGCTTTTTTGCGCCCGCTTGAATAGCGGAGCATGCTTTAAAGCCAGATATCCGGCTTCGCCCGCAAGCAACGACACTCCCAGCGCGATATAAACTTTCGCTTCCGACGGCTCCGCAAGCGCCCAAATCCAGCTGAGCGCCGCCAATGCGAGCGGAATCGCGGCTAACGCCCATTTGCGCCGGATATTGGCGCCCTGTTCTATCTGTTTCCGTTCGGTTTCCCTGGGCAAATTTCGTTCTGCGATAGGCATAACGGACGCGCGGTCGACCATGGTGCGCAGCAGCGCACGAAATTCCGCCAACTGAAAAGAATCGCCGTTCAGCGCCTTCATGATCTCCTGGACGCCGTCGCCGTGCAATTCATCAACACTGGCCACCAAACCGGCAGCCAGCTGGCTCAGCCGTTCTTGCAGCGATTCCCGAAATACCGGGGATTTCATCGGCAAATAAACCAACCGTATATCCGTATAATCCCGATCCGTAAAAATGAGGTCGCCGCGCAAGCAGACATTGCCCTCATCCAACATATAGTTGCCGCATTCCGCAACGGCGCGGACGATTGCATACAAGACGCAGAAATATTGGCGAATCGTCAGGCGTTCATTTTTCAGCCGTTGCGCCAAAATCCGCTTGCCGGAGAAATGGTAATAAAACGTATACACAAAATCGCGTTCCTCCGCCGTTACGGGCAAAAAGCCGGGAATCTCGTTATAGTTGAGCATTTTGATCTGGATCGGCGAAACGTCGCTCTCCGTAATCCCCCTTTTCCCACGGACGGCAAGCGTCAAACCGGAGCGATCCGTAAAATCTACGGAAAATTGCGCAAACATTCAAATCCCTCCCAAGTAAATGACGGCGGCCGGAAGCACGGCCAACATGAACGGGAACTTGACCATCTCTTTCTTGCTTGCCGGCAACGAAATGTTGCCTTCGCGCAGCACAAAAATGCGGGCAGCCAACCAAATAAGCGCGCGAATGCGATCGGCGAACAATTTACGGGCTGACAAAATCACGATGCCAATGACGCCGGCGACCATAAGCGACATGACCAGGATATGCGCGACCGAAGCCGCGCCGGAAATGGCGCCGATTGCCGCAAACAGCTTAACGTCTCCCGCGCCCACGGCGCGAAGCGCATACAGGATAACAAGCAGCGCAAATCCGACAAGCATCCCGGCAACGGCAAACCATAGCCCCGCCCATGCCCGCGCCGTAACATTCAAGAGCAGCCCGACGCCGGCAAATCCGAGCGTCAAAACATTGGGGATCCTGTTTACGGCCATATCGAATATAAACGCGATCGCAAGCAACAGGAACAACGAGATATTGATAAGCAGCGCAACGATATTAAATCCCTCCTATCCAGGTTCGTTCTTGCGCTCTGACGCGAAAGCGCAGCACTTGACGAACAAACGGCACAGGAACGCGCCAGGCATATTCCACTTCGAGGCGAAAATCGGCGCGGCCGTCTTCCGCCAAATCGGGGATGGCAAAGTCCGTCAATGTAAAATGGCTTTGTTTGATCCATGTGTCTTTCATGCCGGGATCGGCATATTGCCAAATGAGCGGCAGAACAACAGGCTGAATGGCGCGCAAATAAGCCGCCTTGACCGATTGTTGGGCCTCTTTGCGCACCGTTTTCTCTGTCTCCAACATTTCGGCAACAGCTTCGGGAAGCCACGCCGCATAATCATCCGGGGCAGTTTCCGCCTGTTTTGCTTGCTCTTCGGCATGTTTGACGCGGTTCACAAGGTTGAGCGCCGCTTGCCCCGCTTTTGTTTGGGCGGCTTCCGCCGCAAGCAGCTTTGCGGGGTACAAATGGGTCGCGATCTGGGCCGCCGTTTCATGCACCGCCTCCGCAACAGCCGCATAGACGAGACAATATTGGATAAATGCAATGAGCGCAAGCATAAAGGCGATAAATAACGGAAGCGCAAGCGCCGCCTCGAGCGTGATGCTTGCGTCCGTCTGCCGCAATTTAGTAGGAATAAAAGATCGCGGTTTCATACTCATACCTTTTTCCATTCACCCTTCCATCGATTACGCCTGCCATCCCCAACAATTTGACGATGCCGGGTATAAACCACAGCGGCGTCGATGTTTTCGCTTTGCCCATCGCGTATGTTGCGAATTGCGTCAAGTCTTTTCCGGTATTCAACTGGATGAGCGCCATGATCCGGTGTATTTTCGCCGTTTCGCTGCCGAACAGCATGAACAGGCGCAAATATTCCGAGTAAGACAATTTAAGCTGAGGAGCGCGAACAAACAACGCCACCTCCTCGCCACGCACCAAACGCTCCGTATCCTGATACGCCTTGCCCGCTCCTTCGACAATCGCTTGCAAAACAATGAGCCATGGAGAAATCGTTGCGGTGCCCGCTTTTTTTACATCCATCAGCGCTTCGATTGTTCTGATGGCAAAACGCATACTGTAAATTTCCGCATAGACAGCGGCGTAATTTTTCTCGCAGCCGGCAAAGCCGTTCAGAATATATTCAATTTCCTGCGACTGAAGCCTATGTTTTGCCGGATCGGTCATGCCGGGCATCGGGGTGCCGGAAGCGGGCTCCAATCCGTATGTCCGGTAATTGAAATAGGAAAAGGTATATTCATTCACGAATCCGGCATCGCGAAAATCGGCCGCAATATCCAATAAAGCGTGCAAAAACGAAAACGCGCCTTTGCCGTAAGCTTTCGGATCATTGCCAAAATCCGGCGCACGCTCATCCGCCGTCCCCCCGCCGTCATCGCCTGCTAAATAGTGCTGATAATGGCCAGCCAATTGTTCATACAATTGTTTGTCGGTTTCGCCGCACGAATGCCTAACCGATTGATCCTTCGCTTTTTCCAATTCCGCTTCGGCTTCTGTTTCTTTTTGTTTCGTTTTCTTTTCTGTTTCGTTACGATTGGCTGCGCGTTTCTTCATTTCGGCCGACTTCATCTCTTGCCACGCATTGGCCAAATCCCGGCACTTGCCATTGGTTGAAAGCAGGCTTTCCGGCGACGTATCCGCCATGCCGCTTTTTACCATTTGGTAAAAGCTGCCGAACGGGGATTGCAGCGAGCCGATTTCCGAACGGTATTTGTCAAAATAAGGATCGCCCAAAATTTCCAGCGAATCGGCAATCGACAATGCGCCGCCAAGCTCCGTATCGGCTTGCTCCTTTTTCCACTTTTGCGCCTGCGCCGCAATCTTTTGATCTTCGTCCTGCGCTTGATTGATCAGGGCGAAGATTTGATTCCCTTTCTCCATCAGTTCGTTTTTATCCGTTTCCACTTGGGCGCGGATTTGCGCGCGCAATTGCTCGCGGCGGCTGAACTTCCCAAGCGTGATGCTGATTTGCGCCATTTGCGCGGCTAGCGCCTGCGCCTCTTCCGGCGATTGGGGAACAATCCGCGACAGGCTGCGCAGATTTGCTTCCAACGAACTGCGGGAAACGCCGGCTAGTTGCTCGTTCAGCGCAATGAGTTCCGCCAACAGGGCTTCGTAATGCGCGCTTAATTGATTCAGCCTAGCAACCATTCGCTGCGCTTCATCCCACGCGTCCGCCAACAAATCCTCGCGGCGATCGAAGTGCGCCTGCAGTTCGTCGCTCTCCTGCATGAACTCGTCCGCTTCCTGCGCCATTTTTTTCCCTTTGCCGAACTTGTCCGCAATATGGCGGGCAAACTCCACGGGAGCGCGGAATTTCATATTTTCCAATACTTGATCCTTAAAAATAATTTTATTTCCAAGCGTGGAGTAGGAGCGAAACTGCACGGAATCGGCTGCCAGAAAAACGCCGGTGATGTTGGCCGAAGAAGCGGCTTCGCCGGAAAGATTCGCGGCGATTTCGCTTGTTAACAGCTCGGTGCGTTCCGCATTCGTTAATCCTTCGCCAAACAAGCCGTAGGTGCGCAATTCGCGGTCATAGGCGGAAAATACCGAGCGCATGCCGGCGATTAGCGCGGTATCCGCTTCTCTTTGCGCCAAGCGGATTCTGGCGTAATCGACAAAGACAGTCACAAAAAGAAAGACAGCCGCCAGGATGATGCTCAAGTATATGGAGATCATCCCGTTTTCGCGAAAGAATAATCGCCGCAATCGCCATCACCCTGCTTCTCCATGAATCACGATAATAATGCCGTTTTTCTCCAACTTGCGGCGCAGCGGGCCGGACGGGCCAATCGTTTCATTTTTTTTGCTTTTAAAAAAATGCCAAACCGCGCCGTTAATTTTCCCTTCGCGCATTAATTCAAGGTCTTTCGCCAATTGCTTGCTTATATTGTCTTTCGTGTTTGCCTGATAGCCGTAAAACACTTCATGCGCGATGCCGTCGCGATCAAGCGCGTCGACTTCCCGCCATTTCGTGCCTGCCGCATCGGTCGGAAACTTTTTTATGATACCGCCCACCAAATGCTGCAAGTACGCTCTCGCTTCATCATGCGAGCCGAATAGTAGTTCCCGCTCTCCGGCATCGCCCGCTTCTTCCTTGGCCGCTTCCTCTTTCGCCTGGTCAAGCGCCTGATCCGTTTGCTCGCGGGCAAACCACGCCTGCGCCACCGGCGCATAATTCCGCACGAGATCGACGTTGCGGACAAATTCGGCCGGTTCGGTTACGGAGGCGTTTGCCTCGGCGGCAACTTGCCGCCACCCGAGCCAATTCGCCAAAAATTCCGGCAAATAAAACGGCTCGCTTAGACGCACGGTGATGCTGCGGTTTATCCATTGATTCATGTAAGATATTTGACCGTTGCCATTATCCGGGGTATCAACGGCGGCGCGGGACAGCTTTTTTTCGATCAGGCTTACGCCCTCGTTCATTTTTTTCGCATGGAAAAAGGTGACGGAAACAGGCTCGCAATGCCGCGCCAAACAGCCCGCCAAGCCGCTAGCGTTGTCTTCCAGCTGCCGCCAATACAAACCGTCCCGGTTTCCCGGATTGTACGCGCCGGTGTGCAGCGACTTGTAGCTGTTGTCCCACGTATAAGCGAGCCGGCTTGCGGTTTGCGAGGCGGAAAAGTACATCATCGCCTGCTTGTACAAGATTAGGCAAAAAAACAAAACGGCGATGATGGCGATCATAACGGTCGGAAAAATAAGCGAACTTTCCAGCGTAAAGCTGGCCTGCTCGCCCTGCCACCATGTTCGCAAAAAAGCCTTGCCGCGTGCGACCGTCATTCCGATGGCGAAGGCGCCGGCGAATTCGTAAGATCATTCAGAAAATCGCCGTCGTTCAAATTTTGCGCCGATCCGTCCAGAAGCTTATGGATCCAAGTAAGTATCCACTTGCGAAAAATTATGGCGACCACGACAATGACCGCAATAATCAAAATAATTTCCAGCGTCCCCGCGCCATCCTCGCTCTTCCAAAGCGTGCGTGCTTTTTGTTTTAGCTTGTTCATACCGCTTCCTCCCAAAATTTATTCTTTCAAAAGCATCAATGCCGGCGCAGCGACAACCATCATGACCGCCAAAAAGATAAACAAAAGCGGAAACACCATTTTGGCCGAAGCCTCCGCGCCCAGCGACCTGGCCACGTTTTTCCGTTTTTCCCAGCACTCCCGCGCCATTTCTTTCAGCCTGCCGGCCAACTCGTCGCCGCCGCGGCGATAGTTCATCACCATGGCCATCGCAAACGCCGTTACCTCATGCACGCCGCAGCGGCGCGCAAATTGTTCCATTACATGCGGGAAGGGAAATTGATTAGCCAGTTCTTTTTTAACCTGCACCAGTTCTTGAAACAGCCTGCTGTCCGGCTTGCGCCGCGCTAGCTCGGCACAGCGGATTAGCGCATGTTGGGGCTGTTCTCCGGCATTTACAAGCAGCACCAACGTAGTCAGCATTTCCGGAAGATCAATGAGCATCGAGCGTTTGATCGCTTTTGCTTTGGCGCCAAGTTCCCGCCATAATAAAACCGGCAGCACCAGCAAAAACACCAAGCTAGTCTGGCTCAATTCGCCTGATTCGAAAAGCGCGGCGAGTCCCAACATCATCCAGTGCGCAAGAATTGACCATGCGGCCACTTGCGCGATAAACAAATTCAGCATCATGCCCGCTTCCTGGTGGCGGCAGCGATAAACCGTCAACAAATGCGGGATTATTCTCGCGCTCAGAGACGGATATCGCTTCAGCGGCTCCCATTTTTGCAGCAAATACAAATACGGCACCGAAAGCGCAGCCAGGCGGAAACGCTTTTTCTGCTCCGCCGCCAACGCCCTGACGTTTGCCGGAGCCAGGATGAACAATACGAGATACACCGCGGTTTCCACCGCCAACAAAACCGTTGGTTCATGCATCGTTTCGTTCACACCTTGACGTTCATAATGGTTCTTGCCAGCCAAACGCAACACGCCAAAATCAACAGCGCCGTCGTCATGATGATGCGGCCGGCGCCGGCGTATAGCGGCGCCGCGTAATCGGGCGATCCGTAGCAAATGGCCGCGATAACCGCAAACGGCACGACCGAAAGCGCATTTGCCTCAAACTTTTTTTGCGCTACCATGACGGCGATTTCCTGTTGAATTTCGATTTTGTCACCGATGATATGGGATGTTCTGCGGATTACCTCGGACAAGTCCCCGCCCGACCGCTTGCAGCTCGCAAACACCTCGGCAAAATTCGTGATGTCGTCGATATGCGCCAGTTCGCTGAATTCCCGCATCGCTTGCTCGATCGGGACGCCATTTTCGATTTTGCGGCGAATGGCCGTAAGTTCGCCAATCATAACCGATTGCCCGCCGCCATACAGCATGCTCAAATCCGTTATGGCGTCCGCAAGCGAATTTTCCACCGATTTGCCCGCGCCTAATGAAGTTGCGAGCGAATAAAGCGCCATCTTGAATTGCACAAGCAAATCCCGTTTTCGCTTGTCGATGACCGCCCGCTTGCACAGCCGCGGCGCCAGCAAGCCGCACAATGCCAGCAATCCTGCCGCAACGCCGTTTTTGTAAAACAGCATGCCGATAACGAAACAGGCGGCGCAGGCCAGGATCGCTACCGGCAGCTGATCGCGCAAGGAATAACGATGCAGCTTTTCGATGCTTGGCGGCGGCAAGGCGCTTTTCGGCAACTTTCGCCGTTTCTCCGCCAACATCCATACCATGAAGGCGCCAACCCCAGCGGCTATAGCCCACAAAATCTCCATCATGCGTCTCCTCCTTTTGCCCGCAACGGAAGCGGCAGATCGTGATCGGCAAAGCCCCCCATCACCAGTTTCAAGCGGCGCTGCAAGCGATTGCCCGTTGCGGCCAATTGCCCGATTACGGCTCCATCTTCCGTTTCGCCTTGTTCTTGAAAACGGTAGAGCGGATTCAGCTCGATTTCCCCGTTTGCAAACCTCACCAGCTCGCAAATCTCCATTACTTTTCGGCTGCGATCCCGCAAGCGCGACAGATGCACCATAATTTCCACCGCGGAGCTGATTTGCCGGCGAATGACTTCCACAGGCAAATTGGCGCCGCTATAGACCATCGTTTCGATGCGGCTTAACATATCCTCCACCGAATTCGCATGCCCGGTCGAAATGCTGCCATCGTGCCCGGTGTTCATCGCCTGCAGCATGTCCAAAGCTTCAGCGCCGCGCACCTCGCCAACAATTATGCGATTGGGCCGCATGCGGAGAGACGCGCGAATCAACTCGCGAATCGTCACATTTCCTTTTCCTTCCGAATTCGCATTGCGCGTCTCCATTTTGACCAGATTCGGCACGGCGGTAATGTTCAGTTCGGCCGAATCTTCGATCGTAATAATCCGCTCGCCTTGCGGGATGCATTCGGCCAGCGCATTCAACAAAGTCGTTTTGCCGGAACCGGTCCCGCCGCTGATGAAGATGTTGTAGCCGGCCCGCACGAGCAATTCCAGCACTTGCCCTGTTTCTTCCGATAACGTTCCTTTCGCTTGCAATTCCGCCAGCGTAAGCGGGCGCTCGGGAAATTTGCGGATGGTGAGCGTCGGGCCTTTCAGGGCAATCGGCGGCAGCACTACATGCACCCGGGAGCCGTCTTGCAATCTGGCGTCGACGATTGGCGACGCTTCGTTGACCGCGCGGTTCACTTTGCCCACGATTAACTGGATGATATCTTCGAGCTTCTCCCTGCTTTCGAATGCAGCGGGGTATTTGTGGATTTCCCCCGCTTTTTCGTAAAAGATTTCATCAAAATTGTTGACCATGATCTCCGTTACCGTTTTGTCGTCGACCAGCGCTTGCAACACATCGAGTCCGCGGAACGAGTTAAATAACCTTTCGGTCAATTGCCGCTTTTGCTCATAAGGGATATAATTCGCGGCCGATTGGGACAAAACGGCTTCCTCGATCCATTCGCGCAGGCGTTCATCGGGCAAGTCGTCGGCGTGTTTCAACCGCTCCCGCAATTGGTCGCGCAGTTTGCCATACACCTCATCCATTGTGGCTCTGCCCCTCCTGTGCGTTTAGAACCGCGCGTTCCAGCGCGCGCAAATCGTTATCCGGAAACGCAAGCGGCTCGCCGCTTGGGGGCGTAACCGCACCGGGCGCGCGTTCCATTTCCGGCAATATGCATGGAAACGGCATTTTTCCTGGCAAGCTTATTTGCGGCGTGGCATCGTCCCGCTCCCCTCCTTTGGACCGGTTCAGCACAAACCGGATTTTGGCGAACGCAGCCTCCATCTCCCCACCGGTGCGGAATAACTGCCGCAGTTGTTTTTCCGTTTTCCAGACGGATTGCGGATCGGGCGTCAGAAGCCAAACGACGCAATCTGCCGTTTTTAACGCGGCCTGCAGCGCCTGATGAAAAGCGCCGTCAATATCCGCCACCAAAAAATCCGTCGCGTTTGCGCCGGCGATCTGTTTAAAAAGGCAGCTTATATCATCTTCGTTCGCCTCCAGCCATTCATCGGAATGTTCGGGCGGGATGATTGCCTCGAAGCCAAACTCCGGGTGCCTGATTTTGCGTTTTTCGATGATCTGATGCAACTGTGGATTTTGTTCCTTCAGATGATAAACCAGTTCTGACGGCTCATGATGCGGCGAACTATTCATGATCACGGGGACGGCATGATGAAGTTCCATATTCAAATAAACAGCGCGCAAATGTTGCCGGGCAAACGACCTTGCGAGGTTAAACGCAACCGTAGTTTTGCCGCTGCCGCCCGACGGCGAATAAACCGCGACGATTTTTCCTTTACCCTTTCCTCCTTCCGCATCTTTCAACGTGTTTTCCGCGACCATTTCCAAAAGGTGCGTAAGCAGTTGACGCAGCGGACGATATTTGGCCACAGCCGGGACGTCCGCATGTTGCCGCATACGCTCGTTGTCCAAAAGCAGCACCAGGCGCCCGCACGCGGATTCCGCATCGCTGTCGATTACCATCTCCGGCGCGACAAGCAGCAGATCGGCAGTCTCGCCGCTTAAAATAAACTGCCGGTACAAATGTTCGTCGGTAAAACATTTAAGCGTAACTTTGTCCATGTACTCGGACGTGCGGACAAACCGCCCAAATGATGACAAATACGCCGCATCCCGGTCGCATACGACCAGTTTCACCCTGCCCACAAACACGCCCCCTCGCGCTAATCGCTGAGCAATCTGGCTATACCGCTAACAATCAGCACCATTGCCGTTACAAAAACCGCCAGAAGCCACTTTTTCTCCATATTTGCAAAGTTCATCGCCCGCACCTTCCAAATAAAAACCGCGGCATTAGCCCAAACAGGCTAAAACCGCGGTGCTTCCGCTTTTTGGATATGCAAATTATGGTATACACACTATTATTATAACGGTGATTGCACAATTTGGCAATACCCGTTTTTAACGCCTTTGTTTAAATGCCAGCCAGCCCTTTTTCCGGCGCGATTTGCCGGCAAATGCTCCCGGCGCGAGCAAATCCACAAGCGGCGCGATTCCATGATCAAGCTTCTCCGCAATATGCGGCTGATCGTGCGGCAGCATGCCTTTGCGCATCGGCGCAAACAGTTCTCTTAGCGGTATTTCCGGAATCGAACAAAGCGGCGGAAACGGCAGAGACGCGATCCATTCCCGCCGGAAGCGGAAATCGACATCCCGGTTGGCCGCAATGAAGATGTTTTGTCCGTTCCATTTTTCCCGATTTATGAGCGCCAAATGTTCTCTGGTGTCGTTCCGGTTCATTTTCCCGGGCACAGGCTCCGCGGCAAACACGACCGCTTCCGCAAATGCGAACAGTTCTTTTACCGCAGGCTTGCGCCAATGGTGGGACACATCGACGAGCAAAATCGGGGCGGCTATGCCATACAGCAGCATAAGCATGTGCTTGTCGGTCCATTCTTCCGCAAAGCCGGCCGGATTGGCCGGGTACCAATCCGTTCCGCCGTTTCGCCAATGCGCATAGGCGCCTTGTTGGCCCGTAAACACATCATCCGCCAAAAAGCGATACCCTTGCGGGGCATTCGCCTCTCCCGCCAATATGTAGTACAGCTCGGGTTCATTCAGCGGCGATTCAATTACCGCATGCGCCACTTTGCAGCGATGCAAAGCCCGCGCCAACGCAACGGTCAAAAAGGTCGACCCGGCGCCGGGATAAAGGGAAGCCAACAGCACCAGCTTTTTCTTCGTTTCGGCGCCGCCGGGCAGCTTGCACGCCGCAACGGACAACCCGGCGCGCTCGCGTTCCAGTAAATTTGCGAGAAGCGCTTTTACTTCCTCGGCGGATTGCAAACGTTCAGCCGGGTCGTCCCGCAGCAGCCGGTCGACCAACGCCGTTACATCTTCTTGCAAATCGTTGCGCTCTTCGGCAATCGGCTTTCGCGCCACGCTGTAATATTGGCCTTCCGTTAACGCATAATACAGCAGCGCTCCCAGCGAATACAGGTCGGCGCGTTCGTCGCTTTGCACATGCTCGAATAATTCCGGAGCGGCGAACCCGATTGTTCCGATTTGCAGCGTATCGGCGAGATGGTCCTGTTTGAATTTGCGCGCAATGCCGAAATCGATCAGTCTTACGTTGCCGCGTTGATCGATGATGACGTTGGAAGGCTTCAGGTCGCGAAAAATGATGCGCTGTTCCGTGCCATGATGCAAATATTCCAGCAACTCGCACAACTGCCGCGCATATTCCAGCAATTCGCTTAACGGCAATTGCCATTTTCGCTTAAAGAGCAGCTGTTCCAGCGTGTCACCGGCAACATATTCCATGATCAAATAGGCTTTGCCGCTTTCGTCGGGCGGAAAATAATCGACGATATCGGGCAGGTGCGGATGGTTGAGCCGCATCAGCATTTCCGCTTCGACCTGAAAAGCGCTTTTTCCTTCCGCCGTCCAATCGGTCGCTTTCACCGCCCGCTTTTTCCCGTTCAGCCTGATATCGGCGGCCAAATAAACCGCGCCCATCCCTCCTTTGCCAAGCGGCTTCATAATGCGGTAACGGTTTCCGATCAATTCTCCCGCCTGCAATAAGCCTGAATCCTGTTCCATTTGCATCACCTCACCGGTAAAAATAAAAAAACCTTTCCGCGCGGGAAAGGCTGCTGGCAAACTGGCAAGTGCATTGTTTATCGATTGCGGTAAAATGCAGCCTGAACGCGCTACGGCATGAATTGTTTTGCCCGACCAAAAGCAATGAAACACTTTCGCCGTTCAGGTATGCTTTACCTTGATTGTTTATTATACTGGAATTTCCGAAAAAATCCAGTCTTCTTTTTCGCTGATATTTTATCATAAATATAATGTGAAAAATATTATTGCCAACAACTGAGATTTATTGTATATTTACTTTAATGTTGATCGGATAACTAGGTTATTGATTGTCCGAATCATCCATCTATTCCATTTCGAGGGAGGAATTTGCCATGTCTGATTATGCCAAGAAAGAAATTCTCGTATCCACAGATTGGGTGGAGCAGCACAAACATGACAGCAACGTGCGCCTGGTAGAAGTGGACGTCGACACGAGCGCGTACGATTCCGGGCATATTGAAGGGGCCATTGCCTGGAACTGGACAACGCAATTGAACGACCAGGTCAGAAGAGATATCTTGAGCCGGGAGCAAGTGCAGGATCTGCTCGGCAAATCGGGCATTTCCGCCGATACGACGATCGTGCTTTACGGCGACAACAATAACTGGTTTGCCGCTTACGCCTATTGGCAATTGAAAATCTTCGGGCATAACAATGCCAAATTAATGAACGGCGGACGCAAAAAGTGGGAGTTGGAAGGCCGCAAATTGGTCAAAGACGTGCCAGCCGTCCAACCGGCAGTTTACCAGGCCAAAGAGGCCGACCTTTCCATCCGCGCGCGTCAGGCGGATGTATTCGCGGCGCTGCAAAAAAGCTCGGAAGTGCTGGTGGATGTGCGTTCTCCGCAGGAATTTTCGGGCGAAGTCATCGCCCCTCCGGGCATGACCGAAACCGCGCAACGCGGCGGGCATATTCCGGGCGCCGTGAACATTCCGTGGGCCAAAGCGGTCAATGAAGACGGCACCTTCAAGCTTCCCGACGATTTGCGGAAGTTATATGCGGATTCGGGAGTAACGCCCGACAAAGAAGTCATCGCCTATTGCCGGATTGGCGAACGCTCCGCGCACACCTGGTTTGTTCTGCAAGAATTGCTTGGCTACAACAAAGTTCGCAACTACGATGGTTCCTGGACCGAATGGGGCAGCATGGTCGGCGTTCCCATCGAGCGATAAGGCGGAAATTGCAATGCAGACGCAAATCCAAGCCATCCAAGACGTAGCCATCGCCAAACAATTGTTTGCGGAAGTGTTTCAAGGCGAGAAAATAAACAAAATCCAGCTGTTTTTTCTGTCCGACGTATTAAAGCGATACCGGGAAAACGACGGATACAAAATTATCCGCACCGATACTTCCGGAAGATTGAGCAAAATTGGCGGATGGAGCCTGGACTTCGGCATTAGCGGCGAAAATGATTCCTTTATTCATGCCGCCGCGGAAACTGTTGTCGGGCGCATCCCCAAAAGCGAGCATGACCACTGGCTGTCTTATCTGGTCAGCCTGCCGGTCAGCGCCAATTATATAAAAGGGCTGGTTCGCCCGGGCTGCCTGGACGACGGTCCAATCCGCACATGGTAAGACGAAACCGTCCGGAATAAACGCCGGACGGTTCTTTCACCAAAAGTGCATTTTTGCGCCATAATCGAAAAAAACCGATCTTTAAAAAAATTAACGTGTATTTGGGAGCTATATTCACGCCCCGAAATTGACGCGGGCTGCGTTTCGCACCAAGACGCACAATCAATTCCCCGTCGTTTTGCCTTTTTACGCCTGCACTTTAATCCACGGGCGGCCGTTGGACCATTCCACCGCAACAGGCACCTGGAACGTCCGGTATAACAACTCCGCCGTCAGCGTCTCTTCCTTCGGACCGGCGGCGACGACCCGCCCTTGTTCAATCAGCGCCACATGTGTAAAGAGCGGAATAATCTCTTCGATATGGTGCGTGACATACACCAATTGCACGCCGCTGTTTTGCAGTTTGGCGATGCTGTCCAGCATGTTCTCGCGCTCGTACAAATCAAGTCCCGAGCAGGGCTCGTCCATGATGATCAACCGCGGGTTCGCCATCAGCGTGCGCGCGAGCATTACCTTTTTCCGTTCGCCTTGCGACAACGTGCCCAACGGCTGATTGCGCAAGTGGGCGAGGCGAAGCGTCGCCAATATCCGGTCGGCCTTGGTTATGACGTCATCCGGTATTTTCTGATAAATGCGCAAGTAAGCGTATTCGCCCGTCGCCACAATTTCCCATACCGGGTCATGCGCAGTGAATTTTTCAAAGAGCGATTGGCTGATATAGCCCAGGCTTTTCCGCACTTCGCGGACATCGCATTCGCCATACCGGTTGCCCAGCACCTCCACGCTCCCGCTGGACGGAAACTGATATCCGCACATCAATTCCAAAATCGTCGTTTTGCCTGAGCCGTTTTTGCCCAGAATCACCCAGTTCTCCTCGGGACGCATCGTCAAATTGACATCGTCCAAAATATGCTGTTGTTCGCGCATAAAATGAATGTGTTGCAGCCGAATCATGGCTCTCTCTCCTTGTGTAAGCGGCTTCATTGTTTGGCAGCGGCGGCTTGCGCGATTTGCGCAAGCAAATCATCCGGCACCGGATGGCAAAAAATTTGCGCGGTTGCGGGCACATGGCGCCGCAACAAATCGTACATTCGCAATCTTCCTTGCATGTTGGAACTGTGTAAATAGATTTCATCCGCAAAACGGTTGCGGTCGATCATGGCCCGCACAACATCCGTTCCATCCGGCCGGCCTGGCCCCAGATCAAAATCCAGCGATACAATATGCATGTTGTCCGCTTCCAAAATAGCCAGAAATTCTTCCAACGATCGCGCCGCCACAAATCCCGGCGGGACGCGCCGCATGTCGTCCAAAAAAACGTTGATCGCCATTCACTTCCTTTTTTCCGGCATCTATTCCGTGAGCAGCCTTCGGATAAATGCGAATTCCTCGCGATGGTCGCAAGTATGATGGTTATCCGGCGTTTCCAAAATACACGGTACTTGCAGCCCGTCGAGATAGCGCAAACATGACCGCCAACCGTCCGCGGGGATGCAACCTTTGCCGATCCGCGCATGCCTGTCGCGCAGCGAACCGCTTGGAAACAGCGAATCATTCAAATGAACGGCCCGCACATGCGCAAAAAATCCGAGGCGTTCTCCCCGCCTTGCCACCTCGTTCCAATTCGTTCCGGTCCATACGCCGCTGGCAAACAGATGGCACGTATCGAGGCAAAAGGCTACTCTGTCGGGATTGGCGCAAAGCTTGCGGATTTGCATCATTTCTTCCGGCGTTGTCCCCATCGGCGTGCCGCCGCCGGCCTGATTTTCCAGAAGGATCAAGGTTTGTCCGCGGTGCGCCGATAACAACTCATTTAATAATTGTAGCGTATTTTTATAGCCTTGCAAAATGTCGCTACCCGCATATTTGCCAAAATGCACAACAACGCCAAGCGACCCGCACGCTTCGGCAATCTCCAGATCATTGATGAGGGATGCCGCCATGGCGCGGCGGAAATCGGGATCGTCCGCGGCCGGATTGACGGGATACGCGCTATGGGCAATCGAGAGCAAACGGTGTTCGCGGCAAAAAGAGCGGCATCTGGCCGCATCGCTTGCGTCAAAAACTTTTACGGCCAAACTGCGCGGATTTTTCGGAAAGTACTGGTACGCCGTAAGGCCGTTGGCCGCCGCCGCGCATGCGGCGCCGTAATATCCGTTTCTGATGCTCAGATGATATCCCGCCAGCAAAATGGCGGCACCCCCCGTCTGATTTTGGCATGCTTGGCAAAAAAATTCCCGCTTACGGCCGGAATACCATTATTCCCGCCTGTTTTCGTTTTAACCGTGCGATCCGCCGCCGCAGGCCGTCCAGTTCCGTCTGCCGTTTGCCGCTAGGGCGGCTTAAACTCCGTTTGGCTTGGGCGAGCAGGAGCGCTTCTTCAGCAAATGACAGCGCAGCGTCGATATCTTTAGCCTCATGCTCATAATACTTCGCAAGCTCTATCCACGGATCGAGCGGCATCAACCGCCTGCCCTCCGCGGCGGACGCCTTGATCAACGCAAGCCACAGTTCGGAAGCAAGGCGCAAATCGCCCTTTCGCTTGAAATATAAGGCAAGCTGGGAAAGAAAAGGTTCGGATTCCGCCGTACGGTTTACGGCGATTCGGCGCAAAAACTGCTCCGCCAAGCCCTTTCGGCCGTATTTGTCCAGCCAAACTCCGGCGCGGTACAGTTCATCGGCGCGCAAACGCTCGGGCGGCACATCTCCCGCAAGCAGGCGGGCAAAATGGTGCGCAAGCACGGACAACGTCAAAATATCCGATTCATTATGCGCAAAAATTGGCTTCAGCAAGCTTTTATCGCCGCAGGCGAGAAAATGCGCGTAATAGGCGGGCGCAAGCGAACCGGGCAAATCGTCGGCGCGCGCAATGCCAAGCTGCGCTTCTTCCACTTTGCCCAAATTGCACGATTCCATCGTATGTTTCCAAAGGTTGCGGGATGGGTGCAGCAGATCAAGATGCGCCGTATGTCCGGCGGGCTTTGGCATGCGGTTTAGCACAAACCGGTTCAACAGCACGGGCCAGTCAAAGCTTTTGCCGTTGTAAGTGACAATCGTGGAAAATCCGCGCAAGCGGTCCGCCAAATAAAGCAAGAGCGCCGGCTCATCGGCGGGATTACGCAAGAACAGTTGCTCCACGACGAATGCGTCGTCACTTAGAAAACCTAAGCCGATCATAAACGGCATATTGCCCGCGCCAACGCCTAATCCGGTCGTTTCCGTATCGAGAAAAAGCAGCCGCCGGCAGGCGACATCCGCATCATCTCCCGCCGCGTCATGGGCGAATGCCGCTTGCCGTGTACCGGAATTGCCGTCGCCAGAGGGACCGGCCGAAAGCAAATACGTTAGCGCATGCGCGGTTTCGGCCAACGCTCCAAGCGTGTACATGCCATGCCGGTAATCAAGGGGATAACGCCGCTTTCGCAAAACAAACGATCCGTTCGCATTCGCCATCATGCGCGCCGACAGCTTCGCCCAACCGTCATCCGCCGGTTCCGTCGCGGCTTGCGGCGTTTGTGCGGCGAACGAGGCGGACTTCATGCGCGCAAGTCTCTCCCGCAAATCGCTCATGCCTGCACCGCCAACTGCGCAAGCAGCTCGAGCGCCTTCGCTTTGCCGAGCAGCCCCACTTCTTCGATCGGGCCGACGCATGCCGGGCAGCCGCTCAAACAGCCGCAGCCCTGAATGAGCGCCTTTGCCTGTTCGATCAATTCATCATGCAAGTCATACAGCCGCTCACTCAAGCCGACGCCGCCGGGGTACCGGTCATAGAAAAAAATCGTCGGACGCTTCGTGTGTACCGCTTTTACTTGCGGCACTACGCGGATATCGAGCGGATCGCACATCAAAAACAGCGGCGCGATGTGCACCATCACATTGGCCACGCCAAGCAGCGCCGCCTGCAAATCGTTGGCGCCGAATCGGGCCGCCGTTTCATCACATAAGGAAATCCAGTAGGAACTCGTGTGCAATTCTTCCTCCGGCAGATGGATCGGGCCGGAACCGATATTTTCGTGCGTTCGCAACCGGATCTTTTTAAATATTGTCGGTTTGGCGTTTACGGTCACATCACCAAAGAAGCGATCCGCGCCAAAACCCGCTTCCTCTTTGTCGATATGCAGCACTTTCAGCTGCACCGCCAAATTCGCATCGGTAAAATAGTCGACATCCACTTGCCGGACGTACGCCTTTTTCTCCCCGTAATCCAGCTTCTCCACCTGATACTGCACACCTTCGTGAATATAAATCGCTTCCTCGTGAATCAGCGTCGGCGCGCTGAACCGGTCGACCTCGCCGATCACCCTGTTCGCCTCGCTCACATCGATGATGACGAAATTTTCCTGCGCCGCGGAGCGCAACGAAATATTGTGCGCGGGAAACGACTGGTCCATCCAGTACCAACGGCCGTCGCCCTTGTGCAGCACCCGCTCCTCGCTTAAAAAATCAAGGATGTCCGCCAAATTTTCTCCGCCGAACGTTTCTCCCGAAGCAAACGGCAATTCGTACGCGGCGCATTTGACATGGTCCAGCAATATCATCAGATTGTCCGGATGGATCAAGGCCCGCTCCGGCGTGCGCGTGAAAAAGTACTGCGGATTCTGAATAATATATTGATCCAGCGGATTGCTGCTCGCCACCAAAATGGTGAGCGAACTCTCCTGCCTGCGCCCCGCCCTGCCCGACTGCTGCCAGACGCTTGCGACAGAGCCGGGATAACCGTTCATAACGCAAGCCTGCAGCTGCCCGATGTCGATGCCCAGTTCCAAAGCGTTGGTGCTGACCACTCCACGAATTTCACCGCTGCGCAAGCCATGCTCGATCTCGCGCCGCAGCTTGGGCAAATACCCGCCGCGATAACCGCGAATCGATTTTGCTCCCAAGTCCTTTTTGATCAAATCCTGCAAATAGGTAAGCAATATTTCCACCCGCACGCGGCTGCGCGCGAACACGATCGTCTGAATCCGGTTTTTGAGCAACAGCGCCGCCAGTTTCCGCGTCTCCAGCACGCTGCTTTTGCGAATGCCCAGCTGCCGATTGACGACCGGCGGGTTGTAAAACACAAAGTGTTTTTCGCCGGAGGGAGCGCCGTTGTTGTCCACCAGGACGATCGGTTCGCCGAGCAGTCTTTCCGCATGTTCCCGCGGATTTTCAATCGTCGCCGATGCGCAAATAAACAGCGGATGCGAGCCGTAAAAGCGGCAAATGCGCTTGAGCCGGCGGATGACATTGGCAACATGGCTGCCGAACACGCCGCGGTAGGAGTGCAGCTCGTCGATTACGACAAACTGCAGGTTTTCAAACAGTTTGACCCATTTCGTATGGTGCGGCAAAATGGCCGAATGCAGCATGTCGGGATTGGTGACGACGATGTGCCCCGCGTTCCTGATCGCCTGCCGCGCCGAAGGCGGCGTATCTCCATCGTATGTATGGGTTTTGATATCTTCATCAAGCAAATCGACAATATCTTGCAATTCCGCGACTTGATCCTGCGCCAGCGCTTTCGTTGGAAACATGTACAGGGCCCGCGCGGACGGATTGGCCAAAATCCCGCTTAACACCGGCAAATTGTAGCATAGCGTTTTGCCCGATGCGGTAGGCGTAACGGCAACGATGTTGTGTCCTGCAGCGACCGCTTGGTAAGCTGTCGCCTGATGCGTGTACAATTGCTCGATGCCTTTTGCGCGCAAAGCTTCCCGCAGCTTTTCCGGCATGCCGTCCGGGAATTCCGCCATCCGCGCGGCCCTTGCGGGGATTGTCCGCCAATGCGTGACATTTTCCATGATTTCCGGACTGTTTTTGATGACGGCCAACATTTCTTCCATTGATGACACTTTCCCGTTCAACCGGTTCACGTAACCATCTCCCTGCGGCAAATCGATCCATACTTATTGTAGCAGAATATATGTTCGCACGGCAATTGCTTCCGTTATGCATAATTGGCGAACTTAAGGTTATGTTAAGGAAGCGAAAACTAATTGAGGGGGGATATATATGGCCAAGCCGGACAACCGTTCCGACAACGTCGAAAAACTGCAAGAGATGGTGCAAAACACGATCGACAATCTGGAAGAAAGCGAAGCGTATTTGAACGAACACGGGGAAGATATTTCGGAAAACGAGCGGCAACATCTCTCTGTCAAAAACGAACACCGTAAAGAAAGCATCAAAGGCATGCGCCAGGAGATCAAGGACGAAGCCGCGCATCAGGAAACGAAAGGTTAAGGATATCGGAAAAAATAGCCGTTTCCCCGCCAGATGATCGGGGAAACGGCAAACTTGACAGCAAAAACGCATGATTTCCGCATCTTCCACAACCGATACATATACGACTGCCGGCTATAGCCGGTATGTTCCTGTCAGTGGGGACTGTTAAAGCGAAAGCCCACGAAAATGCAATCTGTGTCTAAAGCCACCTAAAGCTAGCCGGCGGAAACTTGGCCGGTTTGTCGGCCTGCAGATTTTAACGGACTTAGGTGAGCTTAATTTGCGCAAATTGCCAACTTTTTGATTCTAAAGGACGTGGGAGAGCCTATTCTTGCCTTTCTCCCGATATTCGGGCATTGAAACGGCGAATAGCCGCTGTAGCGTCCGTTAAAATTTTTGCCCAGCCTTTTTTCGGCAAATAGCCTCTGCTACGTCCGTTAGCGCTGGGCGGTAGTAGAAAAAGCAGTACATGGCAAGGTACCGGCTAAAAAAAAGACCGATAAAGGGATTTGCACATCCCTTAGATCAGCCTTTTTTTTCATTATTCCGCATATTTTACGTTTGGTATTGGGAATGACCAGAAATCGCGGGCGATGTGCGACTCGGCGAATATTTTTTTCGCTTCCGCAAGCAGCCGTTCTTCATCTTCCGGTTGGTACCGGGTACTGATATGCGTCATGATCAACGCCTTGGCTTTTGCTTCAAGCGCGGCGGTTGCCGCCTGCCCTACCGTGGAATGAAAATACTTGCGCGCCAAATCGCCCAAATCGCCCGCAAACGTGGCTTCGTGCACCAGCACGTCGGCATTTTCCCCCAACCGCACCGCATTTTCGCATGGTCTTGTGTCACCGAGCACCGTGACGATTCGCCCGGGAATATCCGCGCTGACAAAATCTCGCGCATGAATCACCGTGCCGTCGTCCAAGGTGACGTTTTCCCCATGCTTGATTTTGCCCAAAATCGGTCCCGGCTTGACGCCCAACGCCAACAGCTTTTCAACCTGCAGCCTGCCCGGTCTTGGCTTTTCCGTCACCCTGTAGCCGTAGCTATCGATACGATGTTCCAGCTTCAATGTTTCCACGATGAATTGCTGATCTTCGAACACGACGCCTTCGGCGATTTCATGGATAGCCAATTCGTAGGAAAGCTGCGCCTCACTCACCTTGAGAATCGTTTCGATTGCTTCGCGGATGCCCGGCGGCCCGTAAACATCCAAGCCGGATTCTCCGCCTTTATAGGAACGGCTGGTCAAAAGCCCGGGAATGCCGTAAAGATGGTCCCCGTGCAAATGCGTAACGAACAGCTTCTCC
This sequence comes from Bacilli bacterium, assembly GCA_036381315.1. NCBI lineage: Bacteria > Bacillati > Bacillota > Bacilli > Bacilli bacterium. The sequence goes on from DASVDB010000059.1 coordinate 24,335, forward strand.
AGCCTGCCTAACTTCAGCGGAGAATGCAGCACCTGATGCTGCGTTCCTTCGCCGCAGTCGAACATCCAGAAAACGCCCCGTTCTTCCAGCAAACGCAAGGCGATCGAAGTCACATTTCGCGCTTTGGTGGGCGTTCCGGCGCCCGTTCCGAAAAAATACAATTCCATGGTCCTTCTCCAATGCTACGCAGTCATCCTACGTTAAAATATTGGCCCTGCGGATGGGCGAATACCATTGCCGAAACGGATGCTTCCGGCTCCATCATGAATCCGTCCGTCAATTCAATGCCGATATCTTCCGGATGCATCAAATCGAACAACAACCGCTGATCCTCAATATTCGGACATGCCGGATAGCCGAAGGATACGCGAATGCCCTGATAGCGCGCCCCGAATCGTTGTTTCATCGTCATATCCGGCGGGTCCGGGAAGCCCCAAACATCCCGCATAATGTGGTGCACGCGTTCGGCAAACGCCTCCGCCGTTTCCAGGGCCAACGCCTGCAGCGCATGCGACCGCAAATAGTCGCCTTTTTGTTTCCACTCTTCCGCCAGTTGGCGAATGCCATGTCCGGCGGTGGCGTTCATAAACCCGACATAGTCCATTACGCCGCTCTCCACCGATTTCAAAAAGTCGGCCAGGCACAGATACGGCGCTTTTTGCTGCCTGGGGAATGAGAACTTCTTCAATATTTTCCCGTGATCATCGGGATCGTATACGAAAATGTCGTTGCCTTGCGATTGCGCCGGGAAGAACCGGTACATGCCGCTCGGATTGATAATTTTGTTCCGGATAGCTTCATTCAATAATTCGTCGATGATCGCTTTTATTTCCAGCGCTTTCGGATCCTTTTGCGCAATCAGCTCTTCCACATTGCCGCGCACGCCAAGGTGATGGCCCATCAGCATCTGCAAGTTGATATAAGGAGCAATATGGCTGATCGGATAATTACGCAGCACATGGCGTTCAAAATCCGGCGGCACAAACACCGGCGCGTCCTGGGAAATTTCCGACCGCACGGCGCGGGTTAGTTCCGGCAATTCTTTTCCTTCCCTGCGGGCCGCCTTGGCAACGTCGGAGGCAATTCGCCCGCGCGTCTCCGCAATCAGCTGCTCCCGCTGTTCGGGGTCGGACAGTTTATTTGCCAGATCAAGCCCGCTCATGGCGTCTTTCGCATACAACACAACGCCGTCATATTCCGGCGCGATCCGCGTCCGCGTAAATTTGCTTGTTAGCGCCGCTCCGCCGACCAACAGCGGCACTTCGACGCCCGCCGCTTTCAAATCCTGGGCGGTTACCAGCATTTGCTGCGCGGATTTGACCAGCAAACCGGATAGCCCGATCGCATCCGGATGTTCTTTGCGCACCGCTTCTATCAACTGCTCCGGCGGCACCTTGATGCCGAGATTGACGATTTCAAAGCCGTTGTTCGCCAAGATGATTTCGACCAAATTTTTGCCGATATCATGCACATCGCCTTTTACGGTCGCCAGCAAAATTTTCCCTTTGACGATCGCATCGCTTTTTTCCATGTGCGGTTCCAAATACGCCACCGCCGCTTTCATCGCCTCGGCGCTTTGCAGCACTTCCGCCACGATCAATTCGTTGTTGTTGAACAATCGGCCGACCTCGTCCATTCCGGCCATGAGCGGCCCGTTGATGATGTCAAGCGGCTTGTATTTGCCCAATGCTTCGTCCAGATCGGCATACAAACCTTCTTTTGTTCCTTCCACAATATAGGATGCCAGCCGTTCTTCCAGCGACAAACTGGAAATTTCGTTTTGTTTCTCTTTCTTGCGGCCGCGGAAATAAGCTATGAAATCCGCCAAAGTCGCGTCGCTTGTCGAAAAAATCAACGCTTCCGCCAACCGCCGTTCTTCTTCCGGGATCGATGCGTAACGTTCCAGTTTTTCGGTATTGACAATGGCATAATCAAGTCCGGCTTTCGTGCAGTGATACAGGAAAACGGCGTTTAAAACTTCGCGTCCGACATCCGGAAGGCCAAAGGATACGTTGCTCAAGCCAAGTATCGTATGGCATTGCGGCAGCGCTTCTTTAATGAGCCTGATGCCTTCGATCGTTTCTTTGGCCGAGCCGATGTACTGTTCGTCGCCTGTTCCCACGGGGAATACCAACGGATCGAAAATGATATCTTGCGGGTTCATTCCGTATTTGTTTACCAGCAAATCATACGAACGTTTAGCCACGGCAAGCTTGTCTTCGCGCGTAATGGCCTGGCCTTTTTCATCGATTGCACCGACCACCGCCGCCGCGCCGTAGCGATGGATCAAAGGAACGACCCGGGCGAATTTTTCCTCTCCGTCTTCCAGATTGATGGAATTGATGATTGCTTTTCCCTGCGAATACTTCAGCCCGATTTCAATGACGTTGGCATCCGTCGAATCAAGCATCAACGGGACTTTTACCTTGTTGACGACTTGTTGCAAAAACTTGCTGACATCTTCCGCTTCGTTGCGGTCCGGGTCCTGCAGACAGACGTCGATTACATGCGCGCCGCTTTTTACTTGCGCGCGGGCGATTTCCGCCGCTTCTTCGAATTTGCCTTCGGCGATCAATCGCTTGAATTTGCGCGAGCCCAGCACATTCGTGCGCTCGCCGACCAGTAACGGGCGATTTTCCGGCTCGACAAACAACGTTTCGATGCCGGACACGGCCGGCGGATGCGCCCCGGTAATTTGCCGCGGCTTGTAGGATTGTAACGTCTTCGCCAACGCGCGAATATGATCCGGCGTCGTTCCACAGCACCCGCCGGCGATATTCAGCCAGCCCATTTCCGCAAAGCCGGCCATTTTTTGGGCGAGCGATTCGGGCGATTCATGATAATGGCCGTTTTCATCCGGCAATCCGGCGTTCGGATAGCAGCTGACAGCCGCCTGGCTTATGCCGGACAATGTGCGCAGATGGTCCTTCATAAACTCCGGTCCGGTCGCACAATTCAAACCGACGGAAATCGGCCGCAAATGCTCCAGGGAAATATAAAACGCATCGATTGTCTGACCGGCCAAAGTCGTTCCCATCGGCTCGATTGTGCCGGACAGCATGATCGGCAACTGTTTGCCGGTTGCGGCAAACGCTCTCGTTACGCCAACTCCCGCCGCCTTCACATTAAGCGTATCCTGCGACGTTTCAATTAACAGCGCATCGACGCCGCCTTCAATCAACGCTTTGGCTTGCCCAAAGTAGCTTTCCGCCAGCTGGTCGAACGTGATTCCGCCCGTCACGGACAAGGTTTTCGTCGTGGGGCCCATCGCGCCGGCTACATATCGCGGCCATTCGGGAGTGGAATAACGGTTTGCCGCGGCAACCGCCAGTTTGGCGGCTGCGAGCGTGATCTCATAGGCGCGCTCCTGCAAATTGTATTCCGCAAGCACCACCGAAGTGGAACCGAATGTATTGGTTTCAATAATATCCGCCCCCGCTTCGAGATACGCTTCATGAATGCCGCTTATCACGTCGGGGCGTGTCAGCACGAGCCACTCATTGCAGCCGTCGTACTGCTCGCCGCCGAAATCGGCGGGAACAAGTCCGGACTGCTGTATCATCGTTCCCATGGCGCCGTCCAGAATCAAAATTTTTTCCTTCAGGCGCTCGCGCAAGTCTGTTTTAGCCATGTCTATTCCTCCACTTCTAACCGAATGCTTATCTATTCAGAATACCAAATCCGGCGGAATTAGAAAAGTAATTGCGCCGAACGGAAAATGAACCCGCAAACTCGCAGCCACGGGTTCAACGGGTTCATTCGCAACGCTTTATTGTTTTATGCAAGCTGTTCCAAAATATCGGCTAGTTTCAACAGCGAGTCGATTTCGAAGGCGGGTATAATATCGTCCGAACGCACGGAATTGCGCCGGTTAATCCAGACGCTTTTCAGCCCGACCGAATTTGCCCCGAGAATATCCGTCGTGAGCTTGTCGCCGACCATGATGCCTTCGTCCGCGGCAATTCCAAGCAGTTCCAAGGCATGAAGAAAGATCGCTTGCGCCGGTTTGCCCTGGCCGAAATTACCGGAAATCACAATATGATCAAAGTATTGCGCCAAACCGGGAATGCTGCGAATTTTCTCCTCCTGCAAATCGGGCGCGCCGTTAGTCAGAAGCAGCAACTTGTATGTTCCCGCCAATTGGTTGAGCACCGGAAATGTTTCATCGAAAACATACGGGCGGTTGCGTCTCTCCCGGGGAAACAATTCGGCCAACTCCGCCGCCAGCTTCGGGTCGCTAACGCCAACAGCCTGCAAGCCGCGTCTCCACGCTTCTCGCCGATAATGCGGCGCAAACCGCCGCAACAAATAAAAGTTTTCGTCCGAACCGCCCGAAAATGTCGCCCACAACGCTTCATACGGGTTTATGCCGATTTGCTTCGTAAAGGGAAACGTTTCAAACGATTCGTACAATTCCCGGGCTTCCTTGCGCACCGCTTCCTCCAACCGCCCCGGATCAACCGCTTTTGCTTGTTGCGCTTTTAAGCACGTTGCGGCAAACGCTTCGGATACGCTGCGCTCATCCCATAAAAGCGTATCATCCAGATCAAACAACACGGCTTTGATCGCCATATCTTTCCCCATCCCGAATTAGTCCTCACGTTCGATCGTCACTGCATTGACTCTCGCAAACTCCTGCAATTTTTCCGCCATTTTATCAGTGTTGTAAAGCTGCAGCAAATGGGAGAACACCCATCTGCGCCGTTTCGCTTTCAATTCGACAATGACAAAACCTTTTTGCAGCGTAATTTTGTTGATTTCTTCGGCAGAAACGCTTTTGTTCGCACTCCATTTGCGCAGTGTCAGTTCTTTTCTGCCGATCTTTAAATAGGGGCGGCGCCACCAGAACAACAGCGCCAACAGCAAATAGCTGGCTATCGTAACCCAATAGATGCTTGAGTTGGCGGAAGATACAAACGTGACGGCATAAAATACGTCAATCATGACAAAAACGATCGGCAGCATCCAGCTTCTGCCCATAAACTTCGTGCCGTCATCCGCCGAAATCGGTTTTTTCCCCGATTTTTCGCGCCGCTTATTGGCAATCTTCGTATTTCTGGAAACCATTCGCTCCCATTTGCGGCTCATTTGCTTCTTCTCCTTTGCTGAATCCGCTTGGCGTGGGCGGAATCCTGTTCATCCGCGAACCGGATGGAGTCCAATTGGGCTTTTACCGACCGTTTAAAACTTTCGATATAACGCCGCCGAAGCATATCGCGCTCGCTTGTTTCTTCCGGGGTCAAGCCGACCGATTTTTGTTTTCGCGCCAGTTCATTGATGCGCTCAACCATTTGGGCAAATTCCATGCGGCATCCTCCCTGTAGTTACATGAATAACTTTGCCATTGCGTGCGCGGAATGTCAAGGGCGGCGCGATCGGACGAAACGGACGGGGCCGCAAGCGCCGGCGCTACAGTTCATCGGCAATGCCCAACAGGGCGATCCCGAAGATGACAGCCGCGATTACCGCGTATTGCAGTTTGGTCAGCTTTTCCCTCAAAAATATGCGGGATAAAATCACCGAGAATATACTGTAAGAAGCGATCATCGGCGCGGCGATGATGGCGTTGTCGGCCATCGCGAACACATAAAAGAACTGCCCCGCCGTCTCCAGAACTGCCGCGCTCCCTTTGTCGCGTTCGCGGAAGACGTTGAAGGGGATTTTCTTGATGAATTTCAAATAAATGAACGCCGCCACAGCGCATATAAAGAACGTGTATTCGTAAGCGAGCAAAGCGGCGTCCTCGCTGATCAACTCAAGCTCATCCAGATATATTCCATCGGCAAACGTCCCCAGTCCGTCAAAGAGACAATAAAGAATCGGGAAAAAAATAGCGAGGAAACCGAATTGATATTTTTTGTTCATCAGCTTGTAATTCGCATTCAACACCTTGTTTTCAGCCTTTTTCTCCAATATGGCGAGACCGACTACGCCCAGCGAGATAATCGTAATCCCCAGAACTTCGATCGTACGCAGGTGATGCGTGAAAAATATAAACAGCAAAATGGCCGTTACCGCGCCTGAAGAATTTTGCACAGGGGAGGAAATGGAAAGCTCCAGGTAACGCAAACCGACATAACCGATCGTCATCGATAATATGTAAAAGCCTGAAACAGGCAAATAGCGAAGCATATCGGCGGGGTTGAAGCTTAAGCCTAGGTACAATAAATAAATTGTGGCATGAATGCCCATTACCAGGCCGACCATCACTACGATCTTGAGATGGCTTGTCCGATCATGTCTGTCGGAGCCCCGTTTATAAAATAAATCAGCCCCGCCCCAAGCGAAGGCTGTTAATAGAGCGAATAAAAACCACATGATGCATTCTCCTTGTCCAATAAATTGCCGACAATCATTCCCGAAAGTAGCTGTGGCAAGCAATTCGCATGCGACCCGACGGGAACACTCCCGTTTGACTGCTTCCGTTTGAAACATACCACGGTCCTGACTGACTGCCTTCTTGTGAACGCGAGATATAATTATAGTATAATAGGCAAAATTTGAACAGGCTTCGCCGCGTCTCCAACACAAAAAAACGATATGGCATTTCCGCCATACCGTTTCGTTGGCATATGTACGAAAGACCCAACCGCAAAAATGCGGTATCCGCCTTTATTGTTCGACAACCGAACCCGGAATCAACAGCCGGTCTCCCGCGTGAATGATGCCCGTTTCCAGATGATTCACCCGTTTGATTTGCCATACGATTTTGCGAATATCCGTTCCGTCGGCGGCATACCGTTTGGCGATGGCCCAAATCGTATCGCCTTGTTTAACTGTTATAACGGGATTTTCCGCAACGGTATGTTCGTTTGCCGCAGACGCATCGGCAGCTCCCGAAGCATATGCGTTCACGATGGCTCCAAATGCGAAACAAAACAGCATAACCGCGAGCAAAAATATAAACTTCGCCAACCCTATGTTTGCATTGCGCTTTTGTTGGTTCATGCGCCGCAACGGTTTCACCCGACCGGCGCCTTTAGCTTCATGCCTATTTTCGCCCAAATTCGCGTAATAAGTAACCAACCGCAACCACCCCAAACATTTGTTCTGTTCATACTGTAACACGAACGAATGTTTGTGTCAATGTTTTTTTCGAACGAATGTTTGTACGAACGGTTATTCTGTGTTATACTGCAATTATCCAAGTTCAGGAATTGGAGTGATATGCATATGGCGAAATTATCGAACCGGCAAACTGCAATTTTGGAATTTATTAAAAATAATGTCAGAGAAAAAGGCTACCCGCCTTCCGTCCGGGAAATCGGCGAAGCCGTCGGATTGGCGTCGAGTTCGACCGTGCACGGCCATTTGGAACGCCTGGAAAAAAAAGGGTTGATTCGCCGCGATCCGACGAAACCGCGGGCGATTGAAATTACGGACGGCGACGATTCGGCATCGCATTACTCCTTCAATATCTCGCGCGTGCCGCTGGTCGGCAAAGTCACTGCCGGCGTCCCGATTACGGCCACGGAAAATATCGAGGATTACTTTCCGCTACCCAGCCATTTTGTCGGAGATCACGAAACGTTTATGCTGCTCGTCCAGGGCGACAGCATGATCGAGGCCGGGATTCACGACGGGGATTATGTGATCGTCCGCCAGCAGCAGACCGCGAACAACGGCGAAATCGTCGTGGCCATGACGGAAGAGAATGAAGCTACGGTCAAACGTTTTTATAAAGAAAAGACGCATTTTCGCCTGCAACCGGAAAATTCCGCAATGGAGCCGATCATTTTGCAAAATGTGACCATTTTGGGAAAAGTAATCGGCCTGTTCAGAGACCTGCATTAAGATAATAAAAGCGATTTTACCAATTGCAAAGGGGCAATTATGGCTAACGGTGAGAAATCCGTATCCGTCATACACAACCGTGTGTTTCAGGTTATCATGATGTCGGGAATCATGTTGCAAATTGGCATCTGGGTGCGCAATTTCGCCATTCTCTTGTATGTCACCGATAAAACCGACGGCAATGCGTTTGCCGTCTCCTTGATTTATCTCGCCGAATTTTTGCCGATATTTGTTTTTTCCTTTATCGGCGGCACTTTTGCCGATCGCTGGCGGCCCAAGCTGACGATCGTCTCGTGCGATTTTTTAAGCGCCTGTTCCGTGTTCGCGGTATTGCTCGCCCTCGTCTACGGTTCATGGAAAGCCGTATTTTTTGCCACGCTTATTTCCGCTATTTTGTCGCAGTTCTCGCAGCCTTCCGTCATGAAACTGTTCAAGCTGCATTTGCCGGACGAACAAACCCAAACGGCAATGTCCCTGTTTCAGACGATGTTTGCCGGTTTTATGGTGCTGGGCCCGATCCTGGGCACGTTTGTTTACCAGCAATTCGGCATCCATGTGGCAATCGGCACCATGGGCGTCGCGTTTTTACTGTCCGCCGCCATTATGACGATGCTGCCGCACGAGGACAAATCCGCGAAACAGGTTGCCGGAACGTCCTTTCTACGCGAAATGTCTTCCGGCATCCGCTATGTTTTTTCCAGTAAAATATTGTCGCTGCTTGGAGTCGGATTTGTGATCGCCGGGTTAGCGCTCGGTTTGATTCAGCCGCTTCCGATTTTTTTGGTCACGGAAAGATTAAAGCTGCCGGAAACCGATTTGCAATGGCTAATTGGCGCCAGCGGATTCGCCATGATCCTTGGCGGCGTCGCAAGCATGTCTGCGGCCAAGCGGGTCGCACCGCATATTCTGCTGATGGTCGGCATGACGGTAAATGCGGTTTCGATCGCGGTATCCGGTTGGTCGTCCGCGTTATGGCTGACGCTTGTCGCGCAATTTTGCAGCGGGTTTGTCTTCCCCGGCATACAAGTCGGCATCAACACGCTAATGTTGAAAAATTCCGCGGCCGAATACATCGGGCGTGTCAACGGCATTCTCAATCCGCTGTTTATGGGCTCGCTCGTCGTTACGATGAGCATATCGGGACTGCTGAAAAACCAATTCTCGCTTGTTTCCATGTATGAAATCTCCGGCGCCCTATTTTTGCTGGGAGTCGTGCTGCTTTTGCCCATGCACAGGCTGATTCGGCAATCGGAAAAAACACAGGCAACCGCAATGGTCAATAGCGAGATGCCTAGTAACTGAACTCCTGCCTTCAGATCTAAACATTCCTGTTAGTCCTAAGAAACGGACTTGGACAAAAACAGGAGCGCCTCGTATGATGGAGATGTAATGGGTCTCGGCCCTAATAATCCATCAGGAGGCGCTTAACATGAAGTTTACTCTAAAAAACATGA
>DASVDB010000060.1 GCA_036381315.1 Bacilli bacterium
CCGCATCCAAAAAATCGAAATTCCAACGGAAGCGCAACTGCACGAATATATTATGCAGGCAGTTCGCGACCGGATTGACCAACTGACCGCCGAAGGGCTGATCTATCAATTGGAAGAAGCGGAGATTATTAGCAGGAGAGAAGCGAACATGCTGCGGGCGGCCATTTCGCGCGAGACGCTTCCGTTCAAGCTGCCATTGCGCGATGAAATCAGGGCTCGCCTGTTGAAAAGCATGATTGTCGCATTGTTGAGCAAGTAAGCGCACGAACATTTTACGTTGGGAGGGATGAAGATGCTATGCCAAGAATGCGGTAAAAGGCCGGCGTCACTGCACTTCACGAAAATCATCAACGGCGAAAAGACAGAGTACCATATTTGTGAAGCGTGCGCCAGGGAAAGAGGCGAAGCGATTCCCGGCACCAGCAACGGATTTTCCATCCATAATTTAATTTCCGGATTGCTTGATTTCACCCCGGCGGCAACGGTCGGCAGCAAACCGGCGGAGTTGCGCTGCGGTCAATGTGGGCTGACCTATTCGCAGTTCGGGAAATTGGGCCGTTTTGGCTGCAGCGCTTGCTATCAATATTTTTCCGATCGCTTGAACCCGCTTTTGAAGCGAGTGCACGGCAATGTTGTCCATGTGGGCAAAGTGCCCCGCAAAATCAATTCGGAAATTCAGGGAAAACGGGAAATTGAGCGTCTGAAGAAAGAACTGCAAAAAAGCGTCGAGAAAGAAGAATTTGAAACCGCGGCGCGCATTCGCGACAAAATTCGCGAACTGGAGAAGAAAAACGCCTCGATGTAGCGGCCAAGGATGATAATAGCTGAAGGAGGTGGTTGTAAATGACGCTTCAGCATTTTACGGACAATGCTTTCAGCGAGTGGATGAAGGGCGGGGGGCCGGATGCGGATATCGTCATCAGCAGCAGAATCCGGATTGCCCGGAACATAAAGGAATTCCCGTTTCCGATCATGGCTTCGGCCCAGCAATCCCGGGCGGTGCTGGAGAAAGTGTTAAAAAGCTTGAACAACGATGCGCTGCATCAAATCAGCAAGTTTGCGTTCGTAAACCTCGCCGATTTGCCCGATTTGCAAAAACGCGTGCTGGTGGAGAAACATTTGATCAGCCCCAGCCTCGCCGAAGAATCGCGGAATGGAGCCGTCATTATAAGCGAAAATGAATCAATCAGCATCATGATCAACGAGGAAGATCATTTGCGAATCCAGGTTTTGTATCCCGGTTTGCAAATAAATGAAGCCTGGCGGTTAGCGAGCCGCATTGACGATCTGTTCGAGGCCAGTCTGGATTATGCGTTCGACGAACAACGGGGTTATTTGACCAGCTGCCCGACCAATGTCGGCACGGGCATCCGCGCTTCGGTGATGATGCACTTGCCCGCTTTGGTCATTACGCAACAGATCGGGCGCATGTTGTCGGCGATCACGCAGGTGGGGCTGGCGGTGCGCGGATTGTACGGCGAAGGCAGCGAGGCAACCGGGAATCTGTTTCAAATCTCCAACCAAATCACGCTGGGCCAATCAGAGGAAGAAATTATCGACAATCTGCACAGTGTCACGCGCCAAATTATCGAGCATGAACGCGCCGCCAGAAAAAGTTTGCTTGAACATTCCAAGGCCAAAATATATGATCGGGTAAACCGTTCGCTCGGAATTCTGGCCTATGCCGGCATCATCGACTCCAAAGAAGCGGCGCAAAGGTTGTCCGACGTGCGGCTCGGCATCGATATTGGGCTGATTAGCGGCGTTAGCGCAAACGCCATGAACGAATTGATGGTCATGACGCAGCCCGGATTTTTGCAGCAATATGCGGGGAGGATGCTGTCCGCCGACGAAAGGGACATACGCAGGGCGGAATTGATCAGGCATCGTTTGCGGACAAAAGATAAATAAAGGGAATGCGAATATTCAACGGAGGTGGAAACCCATGATGTTCGGACGATTCACGGAGCGCGCCCAAAAAGTGCTGGCGCTCGCGCAGGAAGAAGCGGTGCGCTTGGGGCACAACAATATCGGAACGGAACATATACTGTTGGGGCTGATTCGCGAGGGCGAAGGAATTGCGGCGAAAGCGCTCGTCGCTCTTGGGCTCGGCCTGGAAAAAATTCAGGATGAAGTCGAAAATTTAATCGGCCGCGGGCATGAGCAACCGATGAACATCGCCTATACGCCGCGCGCCAAAAAAGTAATCGAGTTGTCGATGGACGAAGCGCGCAAACTGGGGCATACGTATGTCGGAACGGAGCACATTTTATTGGGGCTGATCCGCGAAGGCGAGGGCGTTGCCGCACGCGTGCTCAACAACCTCGGCGTGAGCCTGAACAAAGCGCGGCAGCAAGTATTGCAACTGTTGGGCAGCAATGAAGTCGTCACATCGAGCCACGGTCCGTCGACGAACGTCAACACGCCCACGCTGGACAGCCTGGCGCGCGATTTGACCGCCGCGGCGAAAGAAGGCCATCTGGATCCCGTGATCGGCAGAAGCAAAGAAATCGAACGGGTGATCCAGGTGCTTTCCCGCCGCACGAAAAACAACCCGGTGCTGATAGGCGAGCCCGGCGTCGGCAAAACGGCGATTGCCGAAGGGCTGGCGCAGCGAATCATCAACAATGAAATCCCGGAAACATTGCGCGATAAACGGGTCATGACGCTGGATATGGGCTCGGTTGTCGCCGGCACGAAATACCGCGGCGAATTTGAAGACCGCCTGAAAAAGATTATGGACGAAATCCGCCAGGCCGGCAATGTGATCATCTTTATCGACGAGCTGCACACGTTGATCGGCGCGGGCGGAGCGGAAGGCGCAATCGACGCTTCCAACATTCTGAAACCGGCGCTGTCGCGCGGCGAACTGCAATGCATCGGGGCGACGACGCTTGATGAATACCGCAAATATATTGAAAAAGACGCGGCTTTGGAGCGGCGCTTCCAGCCGATTATGGTGGATCAGCCGACCGTGGAAGAAGCGATCCAGATTCTCTATGGACTGCGCGACCGGTATGAAGCCCATCATCGCGTCAAAATTACCGACGGGGCCATCGATCAGGCGGTCAGACTTTCCGACCGCTACATTACCGATCGCTTCTTGCCGGACAAGGCGATCGATTTGATCGACGAAGCGTCTTCCAAAGTGCGCTTGCGTTCGTATACGGTGCCGCCGAATTTGAAGCAATTGGAAATCAAATTGGAAGATGTCCGCAAGGAGAAGGATGCGGCGGTGCAAAGCCAGGAGTTTGAAAAGGCGGCGGCGCTGCGCGATAAGGAGCAAAAAATCCGCGAAGAATTGGATAAAACGAAAAATGAATGGAAAGAAAAGCAGGGCCGCACCGATTCCGAGGTAACCCCGGAAGATATCGCGCAGGTTGTGGCGAGCTGGACCGGGATTCCGGTCAGCCAGCTGGCGCAGGAAGAGACGGAGCGCCTCCTGAACATGGAGTCGATTCTGCATCAGCGGGTGATCGGACAGGATGAAGCGGTGAAAGCCGTAAGCAGCTCCATTCGCCGGGCCCGGGCAGGATTAAAGGACCCGAAACGCCCGATGGGCTCGTTCATCTTCCTTGGGCCGACAGGCGTCGGCAAAACCGAACTGGCGCGCGCTTTGGCGGCGGCCATGTTTGGGGATGAAAATGCGGTCATCCGCATCGATATGTCGGAATACATGGAGAAACACTCCACGTCCCGGCTTGTGGGGGCTCCTCCCGGATATGTCGGATACGAAGAAGGCGGCCAATTGACGGAAAAGGTACGGCGCAAGCCGTATTCGGTCGTGCTGCTTGATGAAATCGAAAAAGCGCATCCGGAAGTGTTCAATATTTTGCTGCAGGTGCTTGAGGATGGACGCCTGACCGATTCCAAGGGGCGCGTCGTCGACTTCCGCAACACTTTGATCATCATGACGTCCAACGTCGGCGCGGAGACAATCAAAAAATCCTCCACATTGGGCTTTGCCGTGAGCGATAAACAGGACGTCGACTACAACAACATGAAAGAAAAAGTAATGGGCGAATTGAAAAAAAGCTTCCGCCCCGAATTTTTAAACCGGATTGACGAGATCATCGTGTTCCATTCCCTGGACGAAGAGCATATCAGGCAGATCGTCACCTTGATGGCGGAAGAACTGCGCAAGCGCCTGAAAGAGCAGGATGTTGATTTTGAATTGACCGACAAGGCAAAGGCGTTTCTCGCCAAGGCCGGCTTCGATCCGACTTACGGAGCAAGGCCGCTGCGCCGCGCGATTCAGAAACATATCGAAGATCGATTGTCGGAAGAACTGCTGCTCGGTAAAATTCAAAAGGGCGATCATGTGCTGATTGATGAGGTCAATGGGGAACTGGAAGTAATCAACCAAGCTCTTAAAAAGAAGCCCCAAAGCATAAAATAAGCCGCTTGCCTGCCGCACCGAACTCCGGCGCCTTGCCGTAAAGGCGCCGGTTCGGCATGTTTCATGGCATTATAGGCAGCGGGCGCGAATGAAAGGTGCATTTGCAAATGGCCAAGGTTCAAACCAGATTTTATTGCCAGGAATGCGGGTATGAAGCGGCAAAGTGGCTGGGGAAATGCCCGGGATGCCAATCCTGGAACAGCATGGTTGAAGAAACCGTCGCTTCCGGCAAGCAACATGATGCGCATGTGTCCATAGCCGGCGGCGGGAGAGAACGTCCTGCGCCCATAACGGATATAAAAAGCGGCGAGGAAGCAAGAATTGTCACCGGCATCGGCGAACTGGACCGGGTATTGGGCGGCGGCATTGTTCCGGGCTCGCTCATTCTGGTAGGCGGCGATCCGGGGATCGGGAAGTCGACGCTGCTTTTGCAAACTTCCCATTCGCTGGCTAGGCAACAGTTGAAAGTTTTGTACATATCGGGCGAAGAATCCGTCCGGCAGTTGAAATTGCGCGCCGACCGCCTCGGCTCTTTATCGCCGGAAATTTTTGTGCTGTGCGAAACGAATTTGGAGCAAATCGAAGCGGCTGTTGCGGACGTCAAGCCGGATTTTCTTGTCGTTGACTCGATCCAGACGGTCTATCATCCGCTTATCGCTTCCGCTCCCGGCAGTGTCGCGCAAGTGCGGGAATGTACCGGCAAACTGCTGCGTATCGCCAAAGTAAGCGGCATTGCCACGGTTGTTGTCGGGCATGTGACGAAAGAAGGCGCGATCGCCGGACCGCGGCTGCTCGAGCACATGGTCGATTGCGTGCTGTATTTCGAAGGCGAACGGCACCAGAGCTATCGGATGCTGCGCGCGGTGAAGAACCGTTTCGGGTCGACAAACGAGATTGGCGTTTTCGAAATGAAGGAAGCGGGATTAAGCGAAGTCGCCAACCCTTCCGAATGGTTTTTGGCGGAACGCCCGAAAGGCGCGTCCGGTTCAATTGTGGTTGCCAGCATGGAAGGGACCCGCCCGATTTTGGTGGAATTGCAGGCGCTGGTGGCGACGACCAATTTTGCCGCGCCGCGCCGCATGGCGACAGGTGTGGATTATAACCGCATGTCGCTCATCATTGCCGTATTGGAAAAGCGGATGGGCATGGTGCTGCAAAATCAGGATACGTTTATGAATGTCGCCGGGGGAGTCAAATTGGATGAGCCGGCGGTCGATTTGGCAATCGCCGTCAGCATCGCCTCCAGCTTCCGCGACAAACCGACACAGGCCAATGATGTGGTTTTTGGCGAAATCGGCTTGACCGGGGAAGTGCGGGCGGTTTCGCGCGCGGAGCAAAGAGTGAAAGAAGCGGAAAAGCTTGGCTTTAAGCGGGTAATTATGCCAAAGAAAAGTTTGCAAGGGTTCAAACCTCCGCAAGGCATTGAAGCAATCGGCGTACAAACGGTTGCCGAAGCGCTTGGGGCGGCGTTTGGCTGAAGGTAGGGGGTGCGATTGTGAAAGAAGACGTTGCCAGAGACGTAATGGGCCAACTGCTGCAATTGGTTGCGCCAGGCACCCCATTTCGCGAAGGCCTGGAAAATGTGTTGCGCGCCAAGACGGGTGCGCTAATTGTCGTAGGGTACAGTCCGGAAGTCATGCAAATCGTTGACGGCGGCTTTTCCATCAATTGCGATTTTTCGCCCAATTACTTGTATGAGCTGGCCAAAATGGACGGCGCCATCATTTTAAGCGAAGATGTAAAACGGATTCTTTACGCGAATACGCAGCTCATTCCCGATTCGCTCATACCTTCCACGGAAACCGGCATACGGCACCGCACCGCGGAAAGGGTGGCGAAGCAAACGGGGCGGCTGGTCGTTTCCATTTCGCAGCGGCGGAATATCATTACGCTGTATCAGGGAAATTTGCGGTATACGTTGAAGGATATCGGCGTCATTTTAACGAAGGCGAATCAGGCGATTCAGACATTGGAGAAATATAAGACGGTGCTGGATCAGGCGCTGACGAATTTATCCGCGGCGGAGTTTGAGGAGCTCGTCACGTTGCATGACGTGGTCGGGGTGATCCAGCGGGTAGAGATGGTGATGCGGATCCGCGCGGAGATTTTACGCTATATCGCTGAATTAGGCACCGAAGGCCGGCTGATCAGCATGCAGTTGGAAGAGCTTGTGGCAAATATCCACGAAGACGCCGCCATGCTGATTAAAGATTACGGCAAAGATACGGACAATGAGAAAATAAAAGAAGTATTCATGCTCCTCAAAAAGTTAAGCGCCGAAGAATTAATGGATGAATTGCAAATTATCAAAATATTGGGCTATCCAGCAGGTGGAGCGACGGATGAGCCGATTCCGACAAAAGGCTACCGCATTCTGCATAAAATCCCGCGCATGCCGGCGGCCATTATCGAAAATTTGGTGCAGCATTTCAAACATCTTGCCTATATTACGATGGCGACCATCGAGGAACTGGACGAAGTGGAAGGGATCGGCGAAGTACGGGCAAGAGCGATCAAGGAAGGATTGAAGCGGATTCAAGAACAGGTATTCATTGACAGACATATATAATTTGCATACAATCAGGAATGAACATAGCAGCATATCTTACCCCGCATGATATCAGCTTGATCGGGGACAGTATGCCTAGGGGTGTATTTGATGATTGCCAAATCGCTACCCAGTTTGTTTACAGTGGCAAACCTGGTGTTAGGTGTCATAGCGATTATTCTCACTTTCAATGATCGGGCGGATTATGCTGCAATGATGGTTATCGTCGCCATGCTGATGGACGGATTGGACGGACGGGTTGCACGAGCGCTCAATGTGCAGAGTGAATTCGGCAAAGAGTTGGATTCGCTTTCCGATGTGATATCATTTGGCGTTGCCCCGGCATTTGTGATGTATGTTGCGGCTTTTCAAACAGTGAATCCTGCAGCGGCTTGGGTTGCCACCGCGATCTTTCCCATTTGCGGCGCGTTGCGTTTGGCCAGATTCAACGTGCAATCGCCCCATTTGGGCTATTTTGTCGGTTTGCCGATTCCGGCGGCCGGCGGCGTGTTGGCGACGCTGGCGCTATTTCATAACGAATTGTCCGTTGCGTTTTTGCTGGTCAGTGAATTGATCTTGTCGTTTCTTATGATCAGTACGGTAAAATATCCGAGCTATAAAAAAGCCGGCATTCCGAAATCGGCGAAATGGGTGCTGCCCATCATTGTCGTGGGCGCGGTCATTGTCGCTATTCGCTATCCGGGGACGCTTTCCAAATTGGTGTTTGTTCCGCTGGTCTTATACGCTTTATATGGAATAAAAAAAAACGTTAGAATTGCCAGGCGCCGTTCGCGGCGGGCGAAGATGGAGGAACAGGAAGCGCGCGAAACCTTTTGACAGACGTTGCCGCAAACTTTGGCGCAAAAATTTTGTTAGAACCTCGATGCGCATCACGCGGAGCCATTTGGCGTCCATAACGGCAAAAATGCCGATATAGCGCACCACGCGAAGCGAATCAGCCCCTATAACGGCAATAATGGCGTTATTGTTGTATAAAAGATTGATGCGACGCTGGTGAGACGTTGCGGGAATTTCTCCCGTTAAAATGCGACGAATTCGTTATTTTCATTATTTTGCGGGAAAATCTCCCGCAAAATTTTCATTTTTTGCGTGTATGGGTAAAAATCACAATTTTATGTTGGAGGTTTTCCCGTTATTTTTGCCAATCGGCTTAAACGGTACAAAATAACGGGAGGTTTTCCCGTATGCGCCTGGTCCAACTGGGCACAATTCAGTTTCCATACGCCAGGTCTAAACCCACCGCCTTTAGGCGGTCAGCTTCCAGTGCCAGCACTTTGTTTAACGTGAAACCTCGCTGCGCAACGGTAAAATGGGAGGAATGCCTCCCAGCATAAACCTACCTTCCCGTCCAACGCTGAAAGGGGGATTACCTCCCTGCACAGCGCGAGCGTTACCCTCGCTGAGCGCAAAACGGGTGGTTCGCCTTCCCGCCCAGCGCTCTTGTACAACGGTCACTGCACACCGCAAAAAGGGGGATCGCCTTCCTGTTCAACCCACCCACACACCGCTAACGGACGCAGCAGAGGCTATTTGCCGAAAAAAGGCTGGGCAAAAATTGTAACGGTCACCACAGCGGCTATTCGCCTTATTTTTACCTGAATACCGCACAAAGTGTTAATATAAGCGCAACTGCGACCGTTAAACTTAAAAACCGGGCGTAAAACCCAAAATAGCCTCTGTCACGTCCGTTAGACCGGAAAGCACCCAACCATGATCGTCAGATCTGATCTACTACAACCGTTACAGGCTGTAGCCCGGCAAGCAGACCGAGTGTCCAACAGTCATCTAAAGAGGTGCAAGCGGCCAACCGGCCGGGTGTCCGTCGGCAAGCTTTAGGTGGCTTTAGCCACAGATTGCTAATCGGCAGGCTTTAACCTGAACAGTCGGCTCTCCGCCGCTGACAGAAACATACCGGCTTTAGCCGGTTGTCGTTCAGTCGAGTAAGCCCCGGTGGTATGAATCGGCATGAAAAAGGCAAAAAAGCTGTTCCGACCGCTGTAATGCGGATACTCGGAACAGCTTTTTAACATTTTCCAGCGATTTACGACATATTGAAAAAGCCCAAAGTTGAGCATTTTTCCGATTCCCTGCGGACGACGTCCTCCAGGTCGATATGCAGCAAATTGCATAAGGCGGACATATAAAACAGATTGCGTCCCAACTCGGCGCGGATGATATCCTGGCATTGTTCGCACAATTGCCCGGAGACATGCGTGTCCAGCATTTGTTTCAATCGTTCCTTCGACAAGTCTGCCGAATATGGCTGCTTCTTCGCATTCACTTCGATGCATCCGCACTCCGTAATCGCTTTTGTGATCGAACGGTTGACGGAGGCGTTGGATTGCTGATACTTGGACAGTACGTCAAGCAGACTTCGATGGCGCAATAACAGTTCGGATACCTGATCCTGAAAATCTTTCAGCTGCAGACAGCTCATCCCTTTCACCCCGATCGTTCCATGTCAATTTTTATTATATAAGAATAAAATTGAGAATTCAAAGGCAACTTTTCGCAATCGGCAATTTGCGCTCGCCTCCGTATAGCATGGGGGAAATTGGTTCATAATTGTAAGGAACTGTTTCAACCATTTTAACTGGAGGTGAATGGCGGGTGAAAAAGATTGCGCAGCTTGCGCTGGCATTTTTGGGAGCCTTGGGAGGCTGGCGATTATATGCGTTCATAGAGGATAAATTAGCAGAATTGACTGGAACAAGCTTGATTCGCGGCGCCGGTTTTGCCGTCGGCGCTTTATCCGCGTTGGCGGTTTTTCTTGCTTCCGCGCGAATCCTTGATTGGATTGGGGCGGCCATTCTGCGGTTTGAACGGAAAATCGGCCAACTGCCGTTGTTTGATTTGTTGTCGGGGTTAATGGGTCTTGTCCTCGGACTTGTAGTGTCCGTTTTGGTTTATCCGCCGCTGTCCGTGCTGGATGAGCCGCTGAACATGCTGCCTGTCGCCGTGACCATCGTGCTGTCCGCGGTCGGTTTCCGCCTGGGACTGAGCAAAAAGGAGGAAACCGCGGCGTTTTTCCTAAGGCGGACGGGCAAAGCCGCGGATGATGGCGAAAACGCGCGCAGCGACTATAAGATTCTGGACACCAGCGTGATAATTGACGGCAGAATCGCCGACATTTGCAAAACCGGCTTTATTGAAGGTACGCTTATTATCCCCGAATTTGTCCTTGAAGAGCTGCAGCATATCGCCGACTCGTCCGATTTGTTAAAACGCAATCGCGGCCGGCGGGGATTGGACATTCTGAACAAGATTCAGAAGGAATTGGACGTGAAAGTGTTAATTCATGAGGGCGATTTTGAGGATATCAGTGAAGTGGACAGCAAGTTGGTCAAACTGGCCAAAGTTTTGGGAGGCAAAGTGCTGACCAACGATTACAACTTGAATAAAGTATGCGAACTGCAAGGCGTTTCGGTTCTGAACATCAACGACTTGGCCAACGCGGTGAAGCCGATTGTGCTTCCGGGCGAGGAAATCGTCGTGCAAGTGATTAAAGACGGCAAGGAGCATGGACAGGGAGTCGCTTATCTGGATGACGGAACGAT
>DASVDB010000061.1 GCA_036381315.1 Bacilli bacterium
GCTCCAATGTTCAATGACGGGGTCTCGCAATATGTTACTGTAGTGAAATTTATTCCGGTACTCTTCAAACGGTATCGCTGCGGATAGTCCCTTGTTGTTGAACTGGATCGTCGGAAAATGAGGCGAATAAATTGTAAGAAATTGAAAATAAGGCTTGGTCACCATAAGATGGTTGATCGTTTGTGTAACGTCGCGCAAAAGAAACGGATATTCTCCCAAGTCGGAAGACAGCATGGCCTGGATTTCGGGCGTAAGATATAAAAAATTGGAAATGCCGATCGCGTCCTGCGCGAAATAATCCAGATGCACGATCGCCTGCCGCGCCGTTCCGGTTTCCTCCAGACGGACTTTGCCGACGATTTCATTGGCTGCCACGGAATAGGCATATACGCCGGTGCAGACAACGGTCATCACGAGCAAGGGAACGAACCACAGGAGCAGCTTGTTGCGAATCGGCATGTTGAGATACCAATGGTTGATGCGAGTCGCTTTCATTGCCCAAAGCCCCTTTGGTCAATGCCGTTTATAAATTTACTATAGTAAAAGAATTTATCAAAAACAACTTCAGAAATGTACAAAGAAAGCTGAAAAACATACAATTGTTCCATTATTGGCAGGGGAATATACGCCGTGTTTCCAACTTTTGCGGCGAAGAGCATAAAAAATTTACAAGGAATACTGAAAAATACGATCTAAAATTGTTCCAAATGCGGCTTTATAATGAAAACGGATTCAACAAGGAAACCAAATTTGATAGAAAAGGTGGGTAAAGCATGAGCAACCAATGGTTTGGCCTCAAGAAATGGGCCGTCGTCCTGATCGCCCTGACAGTAATCGTCGCGATGTCCGCATGCGGCAACGGCAACACGGAAGGTAGCGGCGGAACCGCTTCTTCCGCGCCCGAGACAACGGCAAGCAACGACGCGGGCAACACGGCGGCGACAAATTCCGATGGCGGAAAAGAGGAGCAGGAAAAGATCACGTTGACGTTTTTCACCAACAACTCCGACCGCAACACCGGACAGGGCAAAGTGGAGCAAATTTTGATCGACCAATACATGAAGGAACATCCGAATATTACGATCAAAGTAGAGACGTTGTCGCCCGATCCGCAGTTTCAGGACAAAATCAAGGTGTACAACGCATCAACCAGCTTGCCGGATATTATCAGCGCCTGGGGCAATGTCAACTATCTGGGGCCGTTGGTCGCCAATAACGCCTTGGCTGAATTAAACCGCGGCGAATTGGAGAATTTGGGGTTCATTCCGGCGGCGTTGGACAGTTTCAGTGTTGACGGAAAGCTGTACGGATTCCCCCGCAACTCCGACTTCTTTGTCATCTACTATAACAAAAAGATTTTTGCCGATAACGGTTTGCAAGTGCCGAAGACGGAAGCTGAACTGCTGGATATTTTCCAAAAACTCAAAGCCAAAAACATCGTACCGATCGCGATGGATGGCCAAGACGCCTGGGTGTCGGGGATATGGTTTGACACGATGGTGCAACGCGCTGCCGGCACTTGGGAGGTTTCGCACAAAGCCATGGACCGCAGCGGGTCCTTTAAAAATGAAGACACGATTATGGCCGCGCGGCATATGCAACAATGGATTGACGCCGGAGCTTACGGACTGGGCTTTTTGAATCAGGATTACGGAACGGCCAGAAACGTGTTTGGTCAAGGCAAGGCGGCGATGTACATGATGGGCGAATGGGAAATGGGCATGGCTTCCGACGAGAATTTCCCCGAAGAAGTGCGAAACAACATCGGAGCGTTTCCATTCCCATCCATAGAAGGAGGCAAAGGAACAACCGGCGATTTGACCGCCTGGTTCGGCGGAGGATACGCAGTTTCCGCATATTCCAAACACAAAGCCGAAGCGATAGATTTTCTGAAATGGATGTTCCGCCCGGACGGTTGGGCCAAGCAAGTGTGGGTGAACGGTGTAACCTTCCCCGCCCAAAAATACGATCAATTCATGACAGGCAACGAAACAAACGTGCAAAAAGATTTGACGCAAATTTTCAGCAATGCGAAATCTTACAGCGGCACGGTCAATCAGGACAAATTTACGCCGGATACGCAAACTACCTATTACAATTCCATTCAAAAGCTGGAAGGAAAACAAATGACACCGGAACAATTTGTGGAAATCATCGATCAGGCGGCGGAACAATCGGCAAACAATTAAGCCGCGGGCGATCAATCGAACATTCACGGGGCTTGGGCCGAATCGGCCTTTGCCCCGTTACGGGTTTAGGGGAACATGCACAAACGATCAGAACAGGATGATGTACAATGCACCAAATGATCAGTGACAGAAAAACCGTGTTTTGGCTGGTGGCCCCCGGTATGGTGTTGTTTGCCGCAATGGTATTCATCCCCATATTGGCCAGCTTCTATTACAGTCTGACGGATTGGGACGGAGCGACCGCCTACCATTGGATCGGATTGCAGAACTATTTGCAGATTTTTATTCACGACAAAATCTTTTGGAAATCTTTGCTCAATTCGGTGCTGCTCGGTTTGGGATTGGTGCTGATTCAGCATCCGTTTGCCCTCTTTATCGCCATGTTGGTGCAGTATTGCGGAAGATGGGAAAAGCTGCTCAGGGTGTGCATCTTTATTCCTGCCATTATCTCCACCTTTGTCACGACCAAACTTTGGGCGAGCGTGCTAAGCACCCAGTTCGGATTGCTGAACAATATTTTGATTCAATTGGGTTTGTCCTCGTGGAGGCAAGATTGGCTCGGCAATCCGCGGCTGGCGATTCTCTGCATTATCTTTGTATGCATGTGGCAAGGATTCGGATATGCTTTTTTGCTGTATTATGCCGGAATCAAGGGCATTCCGCAGGACCTGCATGAGGCGGCCATGCTTGACGGCGCGTCGCAGTTGCAACTTAACCTGAAAGTGATTTTTCCACTGCTTGCCCCGGTAATTCGAATTAACGTGGTTTTGGCCGTCATTTCCGCTTTTAAACAAATGGAGACCGTGTTTCTGTTGACCGCAGGGGGGCCGGCGGACAGCACGCAATTTCTGTCCAATTATTTGTATTCCAAGGCGTTTCGCGACAATATGTACGGTTACGGCAACGCGGTGTCGATCATGCTGGTCGTCATTTGTTTGGCGATTACGCTGATACTGAATCGGTCAATCAAAAGGGAAGTGGGTGAATTTTAGATGGAAACGTCCCGTGTGAAACCCGTCGTCCCGGTTGATGCCCGTTATGCCGCCGCGACCCTGGCAAAACGCCGGGCAGGCCGCGCCTTATTTGTTTGTTTTATGGCGGTACTGGTTGTTGCCGATCTGTTTCCGCTCATTTGGCTGTTTGATTTTTCCTTGCTGAAAAGCGGCGACTTTTTTGCTTCGGGCATTTTGAAATGGCCGGATCCGCCGATGTGGAAAAATTATGCCGACGCGTTCGCCAAGGCGCATATTATGCTGCTGTTTGCCAACAGTTTGTTGGTGAGCGGCGTGTCCATCGTCATCATCATCCTCGCATCCGTTTTCATGGGGTATGCGTTTACGCGCATGGAATGGAAATGGAGGAAGCCTTTGTTTGCCCTGATCATGGTCGGCATGATCATACCGATATATTCCACATTGCTGCCGAATTTCATCATATTCAATCAGGTGCATTTGCTGAACACCTATTGGTCGTTGATTCTGCCTTATGCGGCATTTTCCATTCCCATCAGCATGTTTATCGTTACGGGTTTCATGGAAACCATTCCGCGGGCGTTGGAGGAAGCGGCGGTACTTGACGGATTGACGATTCCCGGGATTATTTTCCGGATCATTTTGCCGGTCTTGCGTCCGGCGATTGCCACCATGGCGGTGATTTCATTTCTGAACTGCTGGAACGAATTCATCATGGCGGTGACCTATATCAGCGAGGATTCGCTGCGAACACTGCCGTTTGCCGTAGTTTATTTCATGGGCCAGTACACATCCAACTACGGAGCCCAGTTTGCGGTTTTGGCGATGATCACCATCCCGTCGATTTTGATCTATCTGCTCTTTACCGATCAAATTACGCGGGGGATTACGGCAGGCGCCGTGAAGGGGTAACGGCTTCGCACGATGGGGTGGAGGCATGTGGCTCTGACCGATCATTAAACTATTACCGGCTAAAACCGGTAGGTTCCTGTCAGCGGTTGTAAGGCGACTGTTCGGTCCAAAGCCTGCTAATTCGCAATCCGTGGCTAAAGCCGCCTAAAGCATACCGACGGAAACCCGTCCGGTTTGCCGGCTTGCAGCCTATAAGATGGCTGATGGACACCCGGTCGGTTTACCGACTTGCGACTTTTAACGATCGTAGCAGGGGGCTTCAAATCTAACGGACGTGACAGAGGCTATTTTGGGTTTTACGCCCGGTTTTCCTGTTTAACGGACGCAGGCGCGCTTATTCTGGCACTTCGTGCGGTTTTCAGGCAAAAATAGGGCGAATAGCCGCTGTGGCGCCCGTTAAAATTTTTGCCCAGTCTTTTTTCGGCAAATAGCCTCTGCTGCGTCCGTTAGCGTTGGGCGGGAGGGTTGTGTAGACGTGAGCAGGCCGGATTAACAGTTTACAAAGTGCAGGCGCTGGAAGCTGATCGCCTATAGGCGGTGGTTTTAGACACGGCACATGGAAACTAAAAGGGGCTATCCCGGGTTTATGAAACGATTGTCCAAAGGGATGGCTCCTGTTTTTTTCAAGTTGAAAACTGAAGAATATACAAAAACGAATGAAAAACATACAAACTCCCGGTTCGAACAGATTGAGAACGGTGACAAATTCCATTTCTTACA
The DNA here is from genome assembly GCA_036381315.1 of Bacilli bacterium. Taxonomy (NCBI): domain Bacteria; kingdom Bacillati; phylum Bacillota; class Bacilli; species Bacilli bacterium. The sequence goes on from DASVDB010000061.1 coordinate 4,793, forward strand.
GAAGAAAGATTAAAAATATACAATGAATGCTGAAAAACACCGACTAAACTTCTGCGGGCGGCGGATTTATAATGAAAGCGCACGGCCTGTCCCCGATCCGGGCGATCGGTGTAAGGGCTTACATGTAAAGGAGGTGACGCGGTCAAGTTTTGTAAATTGAAACAGGCCTTCAGTAACTCGATGGAGGTGGTTGACGGCAAATTTTAAATTTTTGGAAGAGAGGGATATTGATAACTTTGAATGGAACGCAAGACAATTCAATTCCAGGAGGTTAAAAACATGTCAAGAAAAATCATGGTAAGAAGAATGTTTTTCGTCATTTCCGCAATTGTCATTTTGGCGGGAATACTATCATTTCAACCTGGTGTTTCCAAGGCGGCTTCGATCAGTGATGCAAACAAAACGATTTTTGGCCCCAACGTTTATGTATTCGATTCGTCCATGGGGGATGCCAACATCCAAAACGTGGCTGACGCTATATTCAGTTCCCAGGAAACTGCGCAATTCGGCAACGGGCGGTATGCGCTGCTCTTTAAGCCTGGCACCTACAATGTGGACGTAAGGGTAGGCTTCTACACCACGGTTGCCGGACTGGGCCAAAATCCCGCCGATGTGCAAATCAACGGCGGCGTGGATGCGGATGCCCAGTGGGCGAACGCCAACGCGACCACAAACTTCTGGCGTTCAATCGAAAATTTCACTGTCAATCCGTCTACCGGTTCGGTGCGAGTTCCCAGCGGCACGGCGCAATGGGCCGTCTCCCAGGCGGCGCCGATGAGACGCGTTCACGTCCAGGGCAATCTGTACCTGTTCGATTTTGACTCGAATTGGAACGCCGGTTGGGCGAGCGGCGGCTTTATTTCGGATTCCTTGATCGATGGTAAAATTACGCCCGCTTCGCAGCAGCAGTTTTTCTCCAGAAACAATCAGTACGGAGAATGGGCAAACGGCGTTTGGAACATGGTCTTTGTCGGTGACGAAACTCCGCCGGCAGCCTCTTTTCCGGATCCTCCCTATACGGTCGTGAATCAAACGCCGAACATGCGGGAAAAACCGTATCTTTATGTGGACGGGAGCGGGCAATACCGCGTTTTTGTTCCTTCTCTACAGACGAACACCCGGGGCATCAGTTGGATTGGCGGAAATACGCCGGGACAATCGATATCGATAGATCAGTTCTACATTGCGCGTTCCGATACATCCAGCGCGGCAGACATCAACAATGCACTGAATCAAGGCAAGCATATTTTGTTTACGCCTGGCATTTACCACCTGAACGAAACGATTCAGGTCAATAATCCGAACACGGTTATACTCGGGCTTGGTTATCCCACATTGATTCCGGACAATGGGCAAGTGGCCATGAAAGTAGCGGATGTGGACGGCGTGAAAGTCGCTGGGTTGCTGTTTGAAGCCGGACCGACAAAATCTTCCTCGTTAATGGAAGTCGGCCCCGCGAACAGTTCACAAGATCATTCGGCCAACCCCGTATCGCTTCATGATCTGTTCTTCGGCATCGGCGGCTTTACTCCCGGCACGGCGGATGTGGGTCTTGAGATCAACAGCAACGATGTAATCGGCGATCATTTCTGGATTTGGCGCGCCGATCATGGCGCAGGGGCGGGATGGACCAGCAATGTCAGCAAAAACGGATTGATCGTCAATGGGAACGATGTTACGATCTATGGATTGTTCAATGAACATCACGAAGAGTTTCAGACGTTGTGGAACGGAAACGGAGGGCGGCTGTACTTCTATCAGTCGGAACTTCCCTATGATGTTCCCAACCAATCGGCCTGGATGAGTCATAACGGCACTGTCAACGGCTATGCTTCGTACAAAGTGGCCGATTCGGTATCCACTCATGAAGCTTGGGGGCTTGGCGTATATTCATACTTCAGAGATTCGGCAGCAAAGCTGAACAGTGCGATCGAGGTTCCTGACGTTCAGGGCGTGAAAATTCATCATATGACCACCATTTGGCTGTCGGGTACAGCCGGAAGTGAAATTACGCACGTGATCAATAATATCGGGAATCGAGTGTACGCCAATTCACCGGCGGAAGCCATGCGGCAAACCGTTTCCGAATTCCAGGGAACCGGCGCCGGCGGCGGAGGCGACGGCGGGGCGCTCGACCGGACAGGGTGGACGGCGACCTCCTCGCCAATCAGCGGCGAGCCCCCTGCGAATTTGCTGGACGGAAGTATGTCCACACGCTGGAGCACGGGTACGGCTATGTCCCCGGGGCAGTATATTATTGTGGACATGAAGAATACAAAAACTTTTGACCAGATTGTGATGGATTCGACCGGCAGCGACAACGACTATGCGCGCGGCTATGAGGTATATGTCTCGGACGATGGAACGAACTGGGGCAGCGCGGTGGCAAGCGGAAGCGGCAGCGGTCCGGTGGTGACGGTAACGTTCCCGGCGCAAAGCGCCCGCTACATCAAGGTGGTGCAAACAGGAAGCGCTTCGTATTGGTGGTCGATCCGGGAATTTTACGTGATGAATTAACGTGATGAATCAAAGCCACCCGTTCATACGGGTGGCTTTGATTATAATCACCAATCTATGTTTAAAGGGTCGATATTTCGGGTCGATTCTTTTTGCCGTTCTGTTTAGGTTTTAGACAGCAAAAAACAGATCCCGCGCCGGATGGACCGGACGGCAAGATCTGTTTGGGGGAAAGATATTATTGGTAATCGGCTGCTACCGTTTCGTCTTTGCCATTCTTGAGGTTTATCGCGTTGAACAGCCAGGTCAGCACGATTGAAACTACAAAGTTGATTACCAGGGCGTACAAGCCGATATAGATCATCGTGCCACCGCCAATGCCGAACGGCAGCTTGAAGCTGTTGCCGAAATGCATGTAGGCGGCCATCCACGTGCCGGTGACCATGCTTGCCACCCATCCCAGAATCAATGCCCACTTGTTAAACCAGTTGGTGTACAGGCCGACAATCACAGCTGGCAGGGTTTGCAGAATCCAGACGCCGCCCAAAAGCTGCAGGTTGATGGCGTCTTGTCTGGCAAACAGGAAGATAAACGCCAGCGCGCCGACTTTGACGACCAGCGAAACCATTTTCGCCATTCTGGCTTCTTGTTTTTCGGTGCAATTTTTATTGATGTATTCCTTGTAAATGTTACGTGTAAACAGGTTTGCTGCGGCGATCGACATGATAGCCGCCGGAACTAGCGCACCGATTGCGATCGCGGCAAAGGCGAAACCGGTGAACCAGTCAGGGAACATTTTCAGAATCAACTGCGGGATAGCAGCGTTTCCGTCTTTCGTATCGATTCCGGCGGCAATCGCCATGTATCCCAACAGCGCCAGCAGACCGAGCACGAACGAATATGCCGGCAAGAGCGCTGTATTGCGCTTGATGACCTCACGGCTGCTGGAACTGAAAATCCCGGTCAACGAGTGCGGGTACAAGAATAGAGCGAGCGCCGAACCAAGCGACAGAGTTGAGTAAACCGCAAAGTTATTGGACGGCAGCAACGCCGCGGCATGGTGTTTCGCGGTAGCCGCGTCGAAAATCGGGCCAAATCCGCCCAATTTGTATGGGATGTAAATAACGGCGACGATGATCGTGACGTAAATCATCAAGTCTTTGACGATCGCGATCGATGCGGGCGCGCGCAAGCCGCTGTTATAAGTATAAACAGCCAATATCAAGAAGGCGATGATAAGCGGCCAGTCTCCGCTCAGGCCCATGCCATCGAACACGGCCTGCATCCCTACGAGTTGCAGCGCAATATACGGCATGGTAGCCAGAATACCGGTGATGGCAACGAGCAGCGCCAACGTGCTGCTGCCGTAGCGTCCTTTAACAAAGTCGGAGGCGGTAATATAGTTATGTTTTTTGGCTACCGACCATAGACGCGGCATGACCATGAACACAAACGGATAAATGATAATCGTATAGGGAACGGCAAAGAACCCGATGCCGCCTTTTGCATACATAAGAGCAGGTACCGCAATAAAGGTATATGCGGTGTAGAGATCGCCACCGAGCAGGAACCAGGTTACGATCGTTCCAAAGCGTCTGCCGGCAAGCCCCCATTCGTCAAGTCTGTCCAAATCGCCGCGCCGCCATTTGGCGGAGACGAAACCTAGCACAGTCACAAACAGGAAAAAGATCATAAACACGACCAAGGCTGTCCAGTTCATAACGCACTCCTCTTCCTAAAAATATATGATAAAAATGGCTTTTACAAAAAGCGATTACTTCTGCTTTGTCGCAAAATAAACAACTGCCGTCAATACCGCGCTGATAATAACCCATAAAAATTGATACCAATAAAAATATGGCATCCCGGCAAGCGTCGGCTCAGCGCCCGCATAAAACGGCGGCCACAAAGTAGCGATAAAGGGGATGAGCAAGAGAAGGTACCAAAGCCAGGAAGCTTTCTTGTCTTTTTGTTCATTCGGCATAGACGATGCACTCCTTTCATGATTTGGAATTAGGAAGATTTGAAGATTTGAAGAATGTTCACAAATCCTTTAAAATTGTGACACATGTAAGCGCTTGCGTCAAGAGGAAATGTACAAGGGAAAAACAGCTCGTTTTCCATTTATTATGATATTAGTGGAAGAAAAGGTAATAATAAATTTTTAAACTTTACATAATATATATTATCGGACATACAAAAACGGACCCTTGTGCAACAACGCTTCCGGGCTCTCCTCTTTTTTCGCTAATTTGCATGCGCAACCCCACCCGCTCAGCGCTAACGGACGTAGCAGAGGCTATTTGCCGAAAAAAGGCTGGGCAAAAATTTTAACGGACGTCACAGCGGCTATTCGCTTTATTTTTACCTGAATATCGCTCAATGTGCTAAAATAAGCGCACCTGCGTCCGTTAAATTTGAAATCCGGGCGTATGACCTCAAATAACCTCTGTCGCGTCCGTTAGATCTGAAAGCCCGCCCACTACATAACCGATAGATCTGAACTGCTACGGCTGTTTAAAGGCCGCAAGCCGGCAAACCGGCCAAGTGCACGTTGGCAAGAACCATGCTTTTGATTGGTTTATTACCATTCGCACCTTTTCCGGCAAAAAAAACCATCATCGTTATCATTTTGTTCAAATGATAAACGATAATGGCAAAAATACGCAAATGATGACGGTATCATGCCGATTTTATCTGAAAAATCGCGGGAGTGCGTTCCGCAGCGGCATTCTGCGGGTTAAACCAACAGCGGCGGCTCCGGCGGCGATCGCCAGAAGCGATAGCATGACTCCTCTTGTCCGGTTTCGTTGCCGGAAATTCCGATTTGCGCCTTTCAAAAGCGACATCCACCGTTGCATGCTCCATTTCCCCCTTATCATGTGCAGAGGCTAATAAAACCATCCGTTCGCAATTGCGCCGATGACGCCCAAAGCGCAGGCCCACCATCCTAACGTATTGGCTTTGCTGAAAACGGTAATCAGGCCGAGGACGACGGCAACCGCACCGAAAATAAACGGCGCGTAGAAAAACGCGATCACACCGGCAACGATGCCGATCCACCCCATCCACAGCGCCGACGCGTCCGTTTTATTCTGCACATTGTTGTTCTCCGGCATTTTTGCACCCCCTTCCGAATTTAATATTCCCCATCAAAACGAACAGCGTCGGGGCAAAATTCTGGGGGCGGCTATATTTATTGGGAATACGGGGCGGCAAATATTTTTTCCACAGCGGGATAAACTTTTGTTTAGGCGCGATTTTTCACTTGCAAAAAAAAAATGCCATCCTCGGCATGAGAACGGCTTTCTATCCTGTTAGGCCCTTTCACCTGTTGTTTCTTGGCAAAATGCCTACCGCTCTTGCGGCTGCGGCGCTTTTTTGCGCAAACGCAACGGGGTTGTCAATGGACTCCCAGTGGATGTATTTGAACGGATTGCTTTGGAAAAGCCAATGGTTGTGAATCGCCGTCACTCTGATTCCGCGTCTGCGCAATTCCGTGACAAACGGGTTGATCTCTCTTTCCAGAATGACGGTTTCACCCAAATTCAGCGTGCGCCCTTGCGCGTCGCGGGCCTCTACCGATAGCGCAAAAGGCAGCGTTAGCGGCGACCGGCTTCTTCTCCCAAGAATTCGCACGTTCAAGGTACGCAATGTTTGGACAACACATGCAGGCGTTCTGGCCAATACTTGTCCGCCAATAATGGTTGCCAAACGATTGCATAAATTCGTGTTTGCCATATTTACACCTCCAAAAATATTCGGACGGTATAAAATATGGATGAACAAGCCGTATGGCCAGGGTGTTTTACTCACTGTGCAAAGAATATGCGCTTGCCATATTGGCGCATTAATGCTTTTTCCGTCTCGTGCGGACCCAAATTGCCGCGATTACCAAAATGATGGCGACGACCACTACAAGCCAAACCCAAACAGCGGAAGATGCGGCTTTTACATGAATCGTTTGCGTGAAAATCGAGGGGTCGTCGTCATTCGGATCGATCGCTTCATCGCCTTTTTGCGGATGCGCTTTTAGCGTCCAGTCGCCCGCTTTGGGGAACGTAACCGATCCGGTATATTCATTGTCGTTTACTTTGGTTGTCTTGATTTGGATGACTTGATCGCCTTGCATGACCCATGCCGCCAAATTGTATTCATCCGCTTCGTCGGCGTGCTGGTCGCCTTCTTCAATTGCTTTCATGTTAAACATCTTGAAACGCAGCTTGATTTCCTGATTGGGCACAATATGTTGCGTTTCGATTTCCACATCGGCAACAACGGGTTCGCCGTGTCCTTCATGCGCCGCCGCGGAATGAACGAACAGCATCTGCGTCAATATGAGTAGTCCCAGCACCATTTTGCCGATTCGAAACCGGTTCATTTTGCATATCCCCTTTTTTATGTCTGATTACAGCAAACTCATCGTATCTTTCACGATGGTATCGACATTTTTATCCGTGAGAAAATACTTGCGGATATGATTATCCGCATCCAGCAGGAAGATGACATCGGAGTGCAGCATGTCTCCACCCTCGTTAAGCACCTCGACGCCGAATCCTTTTGCCACGTCCCTCACTTCTTTTGGCGTTTCGGTGCGCAAAAACTTCCATCCGGATTTGTCCGCGCCAAACTGTTTGGCATATTCCTGCAGCACTTTGTTTGTATCCCGGACAGGATCGATCGTAATCGAGAACATCTCGACCTTTTTGCCGAATACGTGTTTTTCCTTCAATTGTTCTTGCACGAGTTTTAGAATGTGATTGGAGATCGGGCACGCGTCCGCACAAGACGCATAGAAAAAGTATACCAGTTTCGGTTTTTTCACGTCTGCGAAAACGACCCGCTCGCCATAAATATCGTTCATTTCAAATCCGGGCACGGCCTGAAAGACGGGAAGCTTTTCCTTTTGAAAATAGTTCGCATATACGGAATAGCCTGCAGCCAGCAAAATAATAATCGCCGCTGTCAACAAAATCGATTTGTTTTTCGCAATGAAGTTATTCATATTTCGATATGCCCTCCTTAAAAATTACACTAACATAAAAGAAACTCCAATAACAACTTCATTTGCGGCGATTTTCTAGCAATTGTGTGACAAATCTTGCCGTGCTTCGGACGCGTAAACGGCGTTATTGCTTACCGGGCGCGCGTCGCAAGTATGTTTCCGGTTTCATCTTCAACGATGCGAATATTTTTATCATCGATCAGTTGTATATTGCCGTCCGGCTGTATGATCTCGTACTGTTCCGTCAAATCGTGCGCGACAGATTTGCGGATGAGGCCTTGATTTTTGAACAACAACGTGTACAAGTCATATTCGCCCGTATGGCGATTGGTATAGGTTACGGAAAGAATCAATAAATTTTTGCGGGTCGACTTGAAGTCCATTGCGAGATGATGCGTGTTTACGTTAATATCCTTGAGCCCCAACGGAATCGTAACCTTTTGCCCCGAATAAACATTAGTAATCTCCAAGTCTCCCGTTTCCGAGTGTATGACATAACTGTGCCCCATCATGCTCCCGTAGAAGGTGTCGTTATAATGATGAAGTCCGGTTACGGTCACCTTCCCCGTCTTCGGATCCCAGTCGGCCACTTTACCGCCCAGGGCGGCGGCGAGGAATCTGATCGGCACATAAAGATGGCTGATATACCACACAGGTTTTCGCCCCATGTCCACTTTTTGCCCGTCCACTTCGGCTATATTGCTCCCCATATGAACCACAATGCGCTTCTTGTACCCGCTTAACACGACCTGGCCTTTGTCACCCGTTTCCGAACGCAGACTTGCCTCGCTTCCGATGGCGAAAAGACTTCCGTAGGTTACCCCGTCTTTCAGCAGCGTTTCCACATGGTCAATATGGCCGTCCAGCCACCGCATTTCCAGCCCGACATATTTGGAAGCCGCGTATGTACTGTGTGCCCCCGCCGATAAGAAAATGGACGCGCTAAAAATGACGGCAAACACCTTTTTCCATCTGTTGGTTTTCAAAATCCCATTCACCCCTGTATGTGTGAACCCAACCTATTTTTCAAACGTTCACGGACAATAAAAAGTTGCTGACGAAGGCTCTCTGGGTTTTATGGTTAAAAAGAAAGAAGGCTTGATATCAAGCCTTCCCCGTATAAATGCGGATCGCATCGCATAAAAATTGCGCCATTCCGGGCTGGCCTTCGTCGTAATAAGCCCTGAAACGCTCATCATCCACATACATTTGCGCAAGATTGGCATGCGCTTCCTTGCTGTAATCGCTCCAAAAGTAAGTGAGCCATTGCTTGTGCAGCTCCGCCGCTTTTTGCGCCAGCTGGCCGGCCGGATCGCCTGTTTTAAACGCTTCAGCCAATGCGGACTTCACTTCGCTTGTTAAGCGCGTTACCTCGCTGTGTTGTTCTTTGGTCATGTTTTTCAGCTTGTTGTTGGATTGGTTAACCGCGTCTTCACCGTATTTCTCCCGGATTTCTTTGCCGTATTTCCGCTCGTTTTCAGCAAGCATGCGTTGTTTGAAACCGGCGAATTTCTCTTCATCGCTCATGGCCATTCTCCCTTCATTTAAGGCAATTGTCTTTTCTACATTAGCTAGCAAAAGATCCAATTGTCTTCGTTTGTCCAGGAGTTGTTCACGGTGAGCACGCAGCGCTTTAACTTTGTCAAAAGCGGGATCGGCTAAAATCGTTTTGATTTGGTCCAGACTGACGCCCAGCTCCCGGTAAAACAAAATTTGCTGCAGCCTGTCGACTTCTGCCTTCCCGTAAATCCGGTATCCGGATGAATTGATTCTTGCCGGCTTAAGAATTCCGATTTCATCGTAATACCGTAACGTTCTGGTGCTGATTCCCGCCATTTGTCCAAGCTTTTGCACGGTGTATTCCATGTTTATTCCTCCCGACAACTTGACGGTACACCTTTACGCAACGTGAATGTCAAGCAATATTTTTTCGATTACCAGGCGTATGCGACCGGCGCGGCTCCTCCCGGTCCGGGAAATATTTCGTCCAGTTTCTGCAATGCCGATTCGTCCAGCGTAATTTCAACGGCGCGCAGCGAATCCTCGAATTGCTTTAATGTGCGCGGCCCGATGATGGGAGCCGTCACCGCGCCATGATGCAATGTCCAGGCAAGCGCGACGTTTGCCTCCGACTCGCCCAATTCGCGGCATAGTTTGGCGAAAGATTCCAACTGCGGGCGCAGTTTGGCAATGCGGTCTTTTTGCTTGGCGGTGCGGGTGCCTTCCGCGGGATTCAGATTTCCGCCCAGAATTCCGCCGTCAAGCGGACTCCAGGCGATGACGCCAAGACCTAAATCTTGTGCGGCGGGCAAAACTTCCAATTCCGGCAAACGGCACAGTAAACTGTATTTATGCTGTTCGCTGATAAGCCCTAGCGTGTGCTGCGCTTTTGCCTCATATTGGGCTTTTACGAGATCGCGCCCGGCAAAATTGCTGGAACCGACATATGTAATTTTGCCCTGCGCAATCGCCGTGCGAAACGCTTCCCACAATTCTTCCCATGAAACGCGGCGGTCGATGTGGTGCATTTGATATAAATCGATATGGTCCGTTTGCAAGCGGCGCAGCGATTCCTCCAGATGATGACGGATTTTGTGCGCGGATAAGCCGGCGTGTTCGTGCGGATCGGATACCGGATGCTGCATGGCTCCGTACACTTTTGTCGCCAGAATGACCTTTTCCCGCCTGCCTCCGCCTTGAGCGAACCAGCGTCCGATAATTTCTTCCGTCCAACCTTTATGCTCCACCCCGCCGTACACATTCGCCGTATCGAAAAAATTCACTCCGGCGTCGATCGCCGCGTCCATAATCCGAAACGCTTCTTTCTCTTCGGTATTGGGGCCAAAATTCATGGTTCCCAAACAGAGACGGCTCACTGTTATGCCGCTTCTGCCTAATGCCGCATACTTCATCTTCTTCGCCTCCCAATGGATTATTTTACTTTTCTTTATATCTTTTATATGTTCATTCGTCAAATCACTTGCTTGCGGGTCGTTCTTATTTCACAGAGAGTACCCCTCATCAGTCATTTCACGTCGTTAAAGCATGCCGCCACAAATACGGCGGGCGAATTCCAGTAGATGGCCATTTCGTTCGTGGAATAGCTATCCCGGTGATCGATGAAGCATTTGGCCGGGGGCAGTCCCTGCAGATTCGCCTTCGCGCAGTCGTCCTGCAGTCCGCGGTCCGGGCCGCCTGCCACCATCCCGGGAACGGGTTCGCGCACTCCGTCGGCGATCGACGGTCGATGGTGCGGATTTTGCACGGCCGCCGTGCCGATTCCGGTAACATAGCTTAGGTTAACGGGGTTTCGGCCAAAGAGATAATGCAAATGATGCAGGGCCGCTTCCTCATATGACATATTGCCGGAAAATCTTGCCGCCAGGATCAGGTGCATGGCCTGGTTCAGCAACACCATATTGCTGCCCCAAATATATTGCTCGGGAACAAGCGAAATCAGGTAACCGTTACGCTCGCAGTTGGACATAAATTCGTCCGCTCGCGTCAACCACTCCGTTAGGAGTCTGCCGCGAACTTCCGGGTCCGTCTGTTCCTGCGGGGAGCCCAAATAGGCAAGTGTCCCGTATCCGGCTACATCCGCCCAACCCAGTTCGCACAGCGGAAACATCGCTTCTTTAAGCGCTGAATGAAACGCCGTGAGGTACCGGGATTGGCCGGTTGTACGGAACAGTTCCGCGCTTGCCCAATATATTTCGTCGGCAATTGTTTGATCACCGTATTCTCCGGTCATGATGCCGGGGGGATTTTTAAAGCCGCCCGTCTCCCGATTGGCTGCGGCCCACTCCCACGCTTTTTCCGCCGCAGCCAGGCATTTTTCCGCGAACGGGGCTGCAACAAAACGGTATACTCGCGCCGACCTGGCCATCGCCGCTGCGAATGTCGCCGACGCCGCAACGGAGACAGGCGAAAAAACAAGCTCGGCCGTATCGTCTTCCGGCATAACCGCAAGGCCGGGAAATTGCCGCGTTGACACTTTGTGGAATACAGCCCCGTCCTTAGCCCGCTGCATGTTCAGCAAAAACTCCAACTCATAGCGGACTTCGTGCAGGATATCCGGAATGCCGCCGCCTGTTTCGGGAATACCGATCGGGCGGCTGAATGCGGATGGGTAACATTCGTAAGCGAGCAACAAGTCGGCTATGGCTTTGGCGGCCGCTACCGTATATTTGCCGTAATCTCCCGCATCATGCCACCCTCCTCTTTGCGGCAGCATTTTCCCTTCCTCCCCGTACACGGCGGCATGCGCCGTATGGCATGCTTTGTGCGCCCAGGCTCCGGCATATCCGGGAGCAAGCTCCATACCGCAGCGCTGGAAGTAAAAACATTTCAGCAACGCGTCGGTCGCCTCATGATAAACATCGGCGGCAACTTTGAACGGATAAGAGGTTGCGTCGGTCCCCGCGATGCGAATCATGTAAATCCCTGGGGCGCGCAGCGCAGAAAAGTCTCCGCGACAGACGGTCTCTCCGCTTGATTCGTCACGGATCGGCTGCGACAAATCGCCGGTTAAGACTATATCCCCATTGTCGTTCAGCACCTCAAATTGTTTGCCGACCGCATCATCCGTTACAAAATGTTTAACATCGATAGGGCGATATCCGACTTGATTGACACGTACATTTGCCGTTTTTCTCGTCATATAGGAATCTCCTTTCTTGCTTTATTAATATACTTTATTATACTTTAATAGAATATATTGCTGTTGCAATCATTTTAAGGATGTGATCTTCGTGCCGTTTCGCAAGTTATCCGCTTTCTGCGCGATAATGCTCTCGTTTTGCACATTCTCCCCTGCTGTTCATGCCGCGTCCAAAACCGACACGAGCGCGCTTCAGTCATTTGTTGATTCCATGAACCCGGGCTGGAACCTGGGAAACACGTTTGATGCTGCCGGGGACGAAACGTCCTGGGGCAACCCCCGGACGACGAAGGAACTGATCAAGCACATTGCCGCCGCCGGATACAAAAGCATCCGGATTCCCATCACGTGGAACCATCGGTTGGGCACAGCGCCGGAATACAAAATTGCCCCGGATTTTCTCGCCCGAATTCAGGAAGTTATCGACTGGTGCCTGAGCGAAGACTTGTATGTTATGATCAATCTGCATCACGACTCGCAATGGGTCTACGCGATGGAAACCGATCATGACGGCGTAATGGCGAAATTCAAAGCCGTCTGGACACAAATCGCCGCTTATTTCAAAACGTATCCCGACAAGCTTTTGTTCGAAAGCATTAACGAGCCGCGCTTTTCCGAAGATTGGAACAAAGACGACCCGGCCTACTTCAGCATGGTGCATGAGCTGCAAACGACGTTTGTGAAAACCGTGCGCGAATCCGGCGGCAACAATACCGCAAGGCCGCTCGTGCTGACTACGGTTACCGGCGCGGTTACGCAAAAAAGGATGGACGAATTGGCGAAAACGATCGCTTCTCTTCATGATAACCGCTTGATTGCCACCATTCACTATTACGGTTTGTATCCGTTCTCCATCAACCTGGGAGTAACATCGTTTAACCGACAGGTTCAGGACGACGTGACGCAAACATTTGACCGGGCATACAACACGTTCGTCACAAAAGGCATTCCCGTTATCGTGGGTGAATACGGCTTGCTCGGTTTTGACAAGGGGCCGGATACAATCGAGCACGGCGAACTGCTGAAATATTTCGAATACGTCGAATACTACGCGAGGCAAAAAAAGCTTACCCTGATGCTATGGGACAACGGTTCGTTTTACGACCGCAGCGCCTTCAAATGGAAAGATCCCGCGCTGTATGCCGTCATGAAGGCCGGCTGGGATGGCAAGCGGTCGTCGTATACCGAATCCGACCAGCTTTACCTGAAAAACGGTGAAATTCGCGATGTAAGCCTGCCGCTATACCTGAACGAAAACTCGCTTGACGGCATCTTTGCCGCAGGCAAGCCTCTTACGGAAGGCACCGACTATGAACAAAATACGGATTCGCTTACGCTCAAAGCGAAATTTCTGCGGACGATTCTTGCCGCCGACAGCGATTTCGGCGTGAAAACCGTTTTGATGCTGAAATTTTCCGCGGGAGCCGACTGGGCGATCGAAGTGATCCAATACGATACTCCTATGCTGAAAAACAACGACTGGACGGGCGATCTGTTCCCCATACCGACAGAATTCCGCGGCGACCGGCTGGCTTCCTTGGAAGCCGTCTACAAGTCCGGCGGCAATGTGGGTCCCGACGACTGGACGCCGTTTCAGGAGTGGGGCAAAACGTTTTCGCCCCGGTATGACATAAACACCATCATCCTGAAACAGCCGATGCTCGCACAGATGAAAGACGGCGACATTACGCTCCGCCTGCACTTCTATAGCGGAGAGACGATCGAATACACGTTAACGAAAAATGAGCAAAACATCACGGGTGTTTCATCGCAACCGCAGCCGAACACCCCCGATGCCGCAGACGGAAACGGCGGTAATTCACCCGATAACGGAGCGTCGGCCGCCGCAGGTCAAGCAAACGCGCCCGCAAAGCACAACAACCGCGAAAGCCGTTCTCTTGCCCTTAAAGTTGTCGGCACTGTCGGAATTCTGTTGTTTGCAGGCGCCGCTCTGTTTTTTGGAATAAGGCGAAAAAAACAACCTCCGTTAGGGCGTTAACTTTTTTTATACCATTCCCGCAAAATGTGTTCCGCCTTTTTGCCGTATATGTCGAAACCGGTATTCGTTTTAGCCGCCGCAAGCGGATAAAGCTTGACGCTCCAATCCCACCAGAAGAAACCGGAAAACCACGGTTCGTTCCAGAACACTTGCAAAGCCGAACTGTAGAAGTTCGCTTGTTCCGTTTCGCTTGCGGGAAGATCCGTGTGCTGAAAATCCCACGGCATCGTCGCACAGCCAAGTGCGCTGCGGCAGCCGATTTCCATAAACACGACCGGCTTGCCGAAACGCGCGTGGAGCCGGGCCATTTTTTCCCGCACCGGCAGCCAGTTTGCGATCATCGTCCGCACGCCATCGCCAGGCTTGTTTGCCACCGGATAATAAGCGCTTGTGCCGATCACGTCGACAAGGTCAAACCATGCGATCTTCTCTTCCGAGCCGTGATTGGCATTGTAAACGATCGGACCCCGGTACGTTTGCCGGATTCGCTCGATAATTTGCCCCCAATGCGCGGATTTGGCCTCGGTTTTGACCATTTCGCAGCCAATGCAAAACATCTCGCAGCCAAGTTCTTCCGCCAATTCGGCGTAATGGCACAGAAAATCGCCATATGAGCGGAACCACGCATCCCAATATGGCGCGGCTTCCGGTTCATCAGGAAAACCGATATGCGCCCGCCAGATGCCGTCTTTGCAATTTACCACCGGCTTCAGGCATACTTTGAGCCCCAGCGATTTGGCCTGCTTGATTGCCTGTTCAATATCCCGGTCGGTCACGGTGAATCCGTATTCGAACGGAATTTCCGTTGCATAAATCGAACTTTGTCTCGTATAAAAAGCGAGCGCGATCCATTCGCTGCCCGTTTCTTTCAGTTTCTGCAGTGATTCGAATGCATACGGTTCGCGGTAAGCGCCTCTCGTGCAGTTCCATCCGTATGTCATGCCTTTGATAAAAAGTTTGCCGTTCGACAATTTCGCTCCCTCCATCAGTTCAGCCGACTACGCCCGTGCGTTCCACGCTTTCCACAAAAAATCTTTGCACGAACAAATACATCAAGATGAGCGGCGCAATCGAAAGCAGAATGCCCGTGTCGACAATCATGGCCACATGGTTGGGGTCTACCCTTACGTTCGCGCTTGAACCGAGGCCCAGCAAGCCCGGCAAGTATTGGTTGGCATCCGCCGGCAGCGACGCAACCTTGATGGCCATCAGATCGCTTTGGTTCATGAACAGCGACGTATAGTACGAATCGTTGTACTGCCAAACGAAGGCAAACAGCAATACCGTGATGATCGGCGGCACCGCGTTTGGCAGCATGACCGTGAAAAAAGTGCGGAAGCCGCCGGCCCCGTCGATGAGCGCCGCTTCCTCGATCTCCGCCGGCATGCCGCGGAAAAACTGCCGGAAAATATAAATATACAGGCCGGACTTTAAGCCGTTGGCAAATGCGGCCGTGATCAGCGACGGCCCGTACGTGTTCAGCATATTGACGCCGTCTTTGCCGGTAAACAGATGCATAAGCCCGAGCACATCGAAGTTGCGGAAATGCAAATACATCGGTACCATCAGCGTGCTCGACGGAATCATGATCGTTAAGATGACGAGCGCAAACAGTATGTTTTTCCCCGGAAACGAATAACGCGCAAATCCGTACCCCGCCAAAGCGCAGGAAGCTGTCTGAAGCAGCGTTGTCGAGACGGCGAACAAGAGCGTATTTCCCAGGAGCGGCCAATAGTGCAATATTTCCATCGCCAGTCGGATGTTTTCCAGCGTGAAATGAACGGGAACCATGTAAATCGTCGGATTGTAAATATCGGCCTTGTCTTTGAACGCCACGGAAATCTGCCGCAGGATCGGATACAAGATGACAAAAGAAATCCCGAACACCAGGATGTAGCGAAAAACGGACCACAGTCCGCCAACCGCGCCGTTCCGCGCCCGATGCAAGATTAGAAGCGCAGCTTCATGATCCGCGAGTAGTTTTTTCATGGCCATTCCTCCTTGAAAAATCAGTTATAGTAAAATACTTTTCTGGAGATGAGGATGCCGGTTACCGTAAGTAAAACACTGACAACAAACGTGTAAATCCAGGACATTGCCGC
>DASVDB010000062.1 GCA_036381315.1 Bacilli bacterium
GGCAACAGAAACAGTGTTTTGACGATATTGGCGCCTCTGTATTTGCGGAAAAACAGCATAGCGATGGCCACACCCAGAACGGTTTCGACGGCAAGCGCAAAGGCCGTATAGTAAATGGTCAAATATAGCGCATTCCAGAATCTGGGGTCCTTAAACAAGCCAATGTAGTTGCCGAACCCGACCCACTCCGGCGGCGTAACGGCAGACATACTCCATTGAAAAAAGCTGAGCCGAAACGTGTAAGCGATCGGAAATACCATCATAACCAGCACAAAAATGACGGAAGGGGCGGTATAAACCCACTTCAAGTTGCGATCAAGCCAATTGTATCCCATGTCGATATTCACCCTTTCTGTTACAACAATTGCCTTTTAAAGAGCAAAGGGCCTGAAATCAGACCCTTTGCAGAAATTTGCTGCCTGTATTACCGCGTACGTGCAATCACAGAAGAAGATCTGTTATTTTTTCGTATCCTTATCGATAATGGCCTGCAGTTTGTTGTTTGCTTCGTTCGCTTCAGCCTGGATATCCACATTTTCATCCAATACCTTCTTCAGAACGACTGCCCCGACCGCGTCTCTGGCTTCCCCGACGTTTACCACTACCGGACGGTCATGATCGACTCCGCCCTGCGATTCTTCTTTAATGATGGCAGCGAGTTCCGGCGGGAAACCTTTGATGCCTTCGGGATCATTCCAAACGGATTGGCGCGCTCCCGGATTTCCTTGTTTTTGCGTTTCCAGCACAATCTTTTTGCTTGTGGCCCATTGGACGAAGGCCCATGCCGCATCTTTATGCGCGGACTTGGAATTGATTGCGAGCCCCCATGAAGTTACGTTGTAGGGCTTGGAACCCGCATCCCCGGCGGGAAATACCGCAAAGCCCACTTGATCGGCAATTTTGGACTTGCTGGGATCCGTCGCATTTTTATAAATCGAATCGGCATCGGTATAAAACGCCGCTTTCCCTTGCGCAAAAATCCCGATTGCTTGCGGCCACGACATATTGGCTACTCCCGGAGGACCATAATTTTTCAGCAAATCAGCGTAAATGGACATGCCTTTGATTGCTTCCGGAGTATTGACCGTAGCTTTTCCGTCTTTGGAGAAATCTCCCCCTTCGGAATAAATGAAGGAAGACACCTGGGTAACCAAGGCCGACTGCTGGCCTCTTGCCACAAATCCATATATGCCGTTTTGCGGATCATGCAGTTTCTTGGCTGCGGCAACCAATTCATCGATGGTTTTCGGCACTTCCAGGTTGGCTTTCGCGAGCAAGTCTTTCCGGTAATACAAGATTTCTTGTTCCGTGATGATCGGAACGCCCGCAATGTGACCGTCAACCGTGGTCGAACCGACCGCCGACTTGGAAAAATCGTTGAAATCATATTCCGCGTCTTTATTTACATACGAATCCAGCGGTTCCAGCCATCCGTTCATATAATACAGTTTGCCTTCCTGCAAAGGACGATACATAAAGGCGTCGGGCGTGGTGGAGCCGGAAGTGAATTGAACGGTTAATTTTTGCGTCAACTGGTCCTCAAAATAACTCGTCAAATCAACTTTGATTCCGGTTTCTTGCTCAAATTGGGGCAGCAGTTGTTTAATAGCATCCGCCCAAGGATGATTCGCCATAACAATCTTGATTGTCTGCCCGGCGTATGGCTGCGGATTTTGCGTCGGCGCCGCCGTTTCCGCGGCTTGTCCCGGCGCCGGGCTGGCTTCGCCCTCATTTGCCTGCTTATTATTCGAACCGCATCCAGCCGCCAAGGCCAGCGTGAGCACAAGCGACAGCATGAGTGCGGTTAGGCGCTTCCATGATTGGCGCATAGCATTCACTCCTTATTGTAGTTTTAACGTTTACAGTTTTATCTTAAATTATGTTTGGATGGTCTAAAATAACGCATAATCAATATCGATACCGCAAAATCAAGGAGTTTGGCGCTTGGCTTGACCATCCCGGTTTTACACGGTTATTCTAATTTCAAGATTGAGGAAGCGGGAGGTTTGTTCGATGGACAAGCAGTTGATGTGTGGCGTAGATATCGGAACAACAAGTACGAAAGCCGTTTTGTTTACGGAATCCGGGAAGGTTGTGGCCTCGGCGAACAAAGGGTATCCTCTGTTTACGCCGACTCCGGCGGTAGCGGAACAAGACCCCGAACAAATCTTCCGGGCGGTTGTGGAAACATTGCGAGAGGCGTTGCAGCAAAGCGGGGCCAGACCAGAGGATGTGCTGTTCGTCTCATTCAGTTCAGCCATGCACAGCATAATCGCGATCAATGACGAAGGCAAACCGCTCTCCCGCTGCATTACCTGGGCGGATAACCGCAGCGCCGCATGGTCGGAAAGTTTGAAACGCGAAGAGGTTGGGCATCAGATCTATATGCGGACGGGAACGCCCATCCATCCGATGTCCCCGCTGCCGAAACTGATGTGGCTTCGTCATGACCACGGGGAATTATTTCGGAAGGCAAAAAAATTTATTTCTATCAAGGAATATATTTTCGCCAAACTGTTCCATGACTATGTGATCGATTATTCCATGGCTTCGGCGACCGGGCTTATGAACCTGGAAAAACTGGACTGGGATGATGAAGCGTTGGCGGTAGCCGGCATTACGAGAAGCCAACTTTCCCGGCTTGTGCCCACTACCTATGCGCTTAAAGGGATGGATCCCGTTTATGCCAAAGAAACGGGGCTAGCCGTTACGACGCCATTCATCGTCGGGGCAAGCGACGGCGTCCTTTCCAATCTGGGCGTTGGCGCAATCAAACCGGGCGTTGTTGCGGCGACAATCGGCACGAGCGGAGCGATTCGCACAGTAGTGAACAAGCCGACGACCGATCCTATGGGACGAATTTTTTGCTACGCCTTGACCGAGCGGGATTGGGTGATCGGCGGTCCGGTCAATAACGGAGGTGTTTTGCTCCGGTGGGCGCGGGACCAATTCGCCGCCGCGGAAGTCGAGACGGCAAATCGTCTGGGGATGGATCCGTACGATTTATTAATGAAAATTGCCGAACGGGTGCCGCCGGGCTCGGAAGGATTGCTCTTTCACCCGTATTTGACGGGCGAACGGGCGCCGCTGTGGAACGCCAACGCCCGCGGATCGTTCTTTGGCCTGACGATTCACCATCGAAAGGAACATATGATTCGCGCCGTTCTGGAAGGCGTTATTTTCAACTTGTACACGGTGCTTTTGGCCATGGAGGAGCATATTGCCAAACCGAAAAAAATTCACGCGACGGGCGGGTTCGCCCGATCTCCGTTATGGCGGCAAATCATGGCGGATATTTTCGGCCTGGAAGTGGTTGTCCCCGAAAGTATTGAAAGCTCCTGTCTTGGCGCGGCGGTGCTGGGTTTGTTTGCGACCGGCAGAACCGCTTCGTTGGACATTGCCATTGACATGGTCGGCTCCACACACAGGCATGGGCCCATTAAGCAAAATACGGCAATCTATCAACAACTGCTGCCGGTTTTTATTCGCATTTCCCGCAAACTCGCGGAAGAATACGAAGCGATTGCCGAATTTCAACGGAAGTGGATAGACGGGGTGCAGTAAGTGTAAGTATGCGGGAAGCGCCCGGTTTTTTTGGCGGCGGCGCTCTCTGGCTGCGGCAAACACGGACAGGAGCGCTTCCGGCTGAACCTTGGCCTTAAATTGGCGGCATTGGCCCAGTCTTTCCGCCACACGTTGCGGTTAAGCTCCGGGCTCGCTGCGCGCTGTTCGCCTGCCGTTTCGCCCGCCGTCTAATAATCAATCGTCCTTTCTCCTACCCGTCGCACGTTTGAGGGGCATGCTCTTACGGACGCCAATGCGCTTATTTGCCCATTTTCATAGTTTAAAAGGATGGAGTTCAGCCAATAACATCACCTGCGCCCGTTAAAATTTCCACATGGCGTTTTTCCGCAAAATAGCCGCATATACGACCGTTACACCAATACCTGCGATTCCTTTCCCTATTTCAGCCGTTTCCTACTTTTAGTGACGCCACATGTTACGTATGCCTGTGCCAATGTATATCATGGCCGCCGGTGGGCATGTTAACGCTATGACGAAATACACTAACGTAAAGGAAGCGGTGAAGCGGATGGGCGAATGGAGCGAATTTGAAAAAGGTGATCGCGCGCCGAACACCGGTGAGTATATGGAAGTCGGGGAGAATGATTTCCATATGGGCATCAATGATCCAAAAATCGTATCCTTGAAAAAAGGCGATAAATTTCCGGACACGACCAACAAAAACCGCAAATGGATACGTAAGAAACGTTAAAAGAACATGGCGTCATCGTCAGTGGCATAAACAGGCCGCAGCGAGGCCGGATTTTATGCGAAAAAACCCCCTACTTTTTGTAGGAGGATTGTATCGGCTTGGCGCAACCTGTATGAAAAAAAAAGCGAATACGGAAAGGAAGGGATTCGAACCCTTGCACGCCTCGCGACGCCTAGCTGATTTCGAGTCAGCCCCCTTGGACCACTTGGGTACCTTTCCGCATATTCAAGACGACAAAAGACATTTTACCACAAAAGCTTAACCAATCGCAACGGGAAAAAGTGCTTTAAATGCGTAATTTTGTGCGTAATTACAAGCATAATTCAAGAAATTACGACTCCGGATTCGGCGCGGAACGAAGCACCTTTTTCAACTTGCTTTCGAATTTGGCGCGTGGCATGAGCATGCTTGATTTGCAGCCCATGCATTTGATCCTGATATCCATACCCATGCGGATGATTTCCATTTCGTTCGTGCCGCAAGGATGCGGTTTTTTCATTTGCACGATATCACCCAATTTAAACTCCTTTGGTTGCATTTCCTCATACCACCTTTTACGATTTTTGAATCATGACCATATGCGGATATGGCGCTCCTATTCCCGCCTCGTCAAGCTTCTTTTTGACTTCGGCTTTTATTTGTCTTTCCACGCCAAAATGCGTCAACGGTTTGCATTCGCACGTTACGCGCACAACCACCTCGGATGCGCTGATCGCCTGCAGTCCCAAAACGTCGGGCTCCTTGACGATATCCTCGTTTTCCGTGCTGATTTGTCGCATAGTGCTGCGGATGATTTCCAGAGCGCGATCGATATTTTCACTGTATGCAAGAGCAATATCCACTACCGCCACTGAATTGTTCAGCGAATAATTCGTGACTTCGGAAATCGACCCGTTCGGGATAATATGAACTTCTCCCTTCCAGCTTTTAATGCGCGTAACCCGTAACCCGATCTCTTCGACCGTTCCATAGTAATTGCCGGTTTGGATGACATCGCCGACCCCGAACTGGTCTTCGAATATGATGAAAAAGCCGCTGATCACGTCTTTTACCAAACTTTGAGCGCCAAACCCGATCGCGAGGCCGATCACTCCCGCGCCGGCCAGCAACGGAGCCAGATCAACACCCAATTGGCTTAAAATCATCAAAATAACGATGAAATCAATGACGTACGATACGATGTTGCCGGCCAATTTTCCGAGCGTTGCCGCCCGCCTCTGGTCGATCTTAAGCGGATTGCGATCCCGTTCCTTCAACACGTGCCCGATCGCTTTGACGATTATTTTTTTGACGATTTTTCCGACAATGTAAATCAGGACTATCTTTAAAACGGTTGCGGCAATATCAAGCCACGTTTCCGGTTCCGTGAAGTAGCCGATAAATTTCTCATAAAATGCAAACTTAGCTGCCAGCATGTTCGTCATATTCACCCATTCCTTTCACTTCGCCCTGGCGGCGCCGGCTTTCGGCTTCAGCCTCTCCCGCATCCAGCGGAACTTGTCGGTATTGGCCCAGTTCCTCATAAAAAATGCCTCTGATTTCGATTTGTTCGGCAACGATCACTTTTTTTGTCAAAACCAGCGCTTCTCCCGGGAACGATATGGAAAGCGCACAGCCCGCGGTAATTTCTTTGGGTGTCGGATAAAGGTCGATCTCTACTCCGGCGTAATCCAGCAGCATTTCTGCACGCAGCGCCTGTTGCGTAGAGTCAAATGCGATTAACCATTTCTCTATCATTTATCCATACGGGAGCCAGTCCGTTTCCGTGGCTCTTAACCCCCTATCTGTCTCTTATTTCATATAGCCGTGTATCTGCTAGTATACTTTGTCTGCCCAGGACATATACTATATTGAACGGTCAATTTATGGAGGTGCATCGTGGCATTATTATCGACTTTTTCGCGTTCGCGCGCCGAATCCGCATTGCCCGTCAAGGTATCCAGCCATGATCACGACGCCACGGAACGGCTCGGCAAAGCGCTGTATGAGCAATTTTCCACGCTTTCTCCCTGGCGCGAGCTTGTGCTTGTTTGCATCGGCACCGACAGATCGACCGGCGATTCGCTCGGGCCGCTTGTCGGAACCAAACTGTCTTTGGCGGAACAGAAAGGCTTTGCATTGTTCGGCACGTTGGATGAACCTGTGCACGCCGTTAATTTACAGGATACCGTAAGCTTGATCGAACGCAATTTTGCGCATCCGTATATAGTAGCCGTTGACGCCTGTCTTGGCCAATCGGCGAGCGTCGGGCATATCCGCCTGGACAGCGGACCGGTCAAACCCGGCGCGGGAGTTAACAAGGATTTGCCTCCAATCGGAGACATCCATATGACCGGCATTGTGAATGTCGGGGGTTTTATGGAATATTTTGTGCTGCAAAATACGCGGCTTAGTATTGTTATGAAAATGTCCCAGATTATCGCGGGCAGTCTGCTCGCTGCCATCTCCGCCTGGCGGTCCGCAACCGGTCTTACGATTGCTTCCGATTTGCCGCTTCCTGAATCATTTGGATTTCCTCCGGAGTAAGGGCATATTGCGACTCGCCCTTTACAACGGGCTTTGCGTAGACAAATGTTTGCTCGCGACTGTGAATACCGGTCAAAACCAGCCCGGTTTGCAAATCGTCAACAATGGCCAAGCTGAAGCTTAGATCATTGCCGTGCTCGCCGAATCCATTATAGCGTTTCATTGCCACATTGGTTTTGGCAACTCGCAAACGGTCCAGAATGGCGGCGATTTGCCCGGCGTTGTCTTTATGTCCGGCCTCCAGGTTGTCTACCCTTTGATGCAGATTGCGCAGAACCTGTTCCAGATCGGCTACGCCGGCCCCGCCCAACATTTGATTCAATCTTGTTTTCAGTTTGCCCAGCTTGCTAGTCAATGCGGCCGTCCAAACAAGCAAACTTAGCCATAATACCGTGATTACAACCAAAATGATCAGAAAATCGTATGATTGCACGGTGTCCAGACTAAACATGTCCCGCTTCCCCCTCATGTTTGCCGCGATGTTCATTTACGACAAAGCAATTTGCTTTACCGCATCGATAAAATAATCAATTTCTTCGTTCGTCGTAAAAAACCCGACGCTTGCGCGCACCGCGCCGCTTTCCAGCGTGCCGGCGCTTTGATGCGCCAATGGCGTGCAATGATGGCCGCTGCGGACACAGATGCCAAATTCCCGATCCAAAATAAAGGCTGCCTGCGCTGAGTCCAATTCGGCGAAATTAAAGGCGACAATGCCCGTTTTATCGTCTCCAGGTTTCGGACCGTATATTTTGATGCCGTCTATCCGCGACAAACCTTCCATCAACCGCTGTGTTAAAAGCCACTCCTTATGATGGATCTTTTCCACCGTCTCATGCAAGACAACTTTCACGCCTGCGCCAAGCCCGGCAATTCCCGCCGTATTTTGTGTACCCGCCTCAAAGCGGTCCGGCCGAACGTTCGGTTGCTCGACGGATTCGGACAAACTCCCCGTTCCGCCGAACAGGATCGGTTCAAGGTCGATCGCCGGGTCAATATACAAACCTCCGGTACCTTGCGGGCCAAGCAAACCTTTGTGTCCGGGAAAAGCAAGCATATGTATGCCCGCCGATTGAACATCGATCGGATAGGTTCCGGCCGTTTGCGCGGCATCGACAAGCAGCGGCACTTTTCTTTTGCGGCATATGGCGCCGATATCCGCAATCGGCAAGATGGTCCCCAGCAAATTGGAACTGTGGGAACATACAACCAGGGACGTATGCGGACGGAACGCATCTTCCAGGTCCTTCAGGCTGATATTGCCGTTTGCGTCGGCCTGAAGATAGGTGATTTCGGCCGCTCTGGTCTTTTTCACGTATTCGAGCGGTCTGCGCACGGAATTATGCTCAATCATCGTTGAAATCACATGCGAACCCGGCCTGACATATCCTAAAATTGCCATATTCAGCGCCATTGTTGCATTTTGCGTAAATACAATATCATTTGGATTATGAATGCCGAACAGCTTGGCTATGCTGTTCCTTGTATCCAGCAACACCCTGCTGGCCTGGATAGCCAGCCGGTGGCTTCCTCTGCCCGGATTGGCCGCAAAATCGCGGACGGCTTCGGTCATTGCGTTTATCACTTGTTCGGGCTTCGGCCATGATGAAGCCGCGTGATCAAAATAATACACTCGCGCCATTATCTCCACTCCCAAAGCCGGCGGCAACTTTGCCTCTTGTCTGTTCCAACGGCCGCATCTTCCCGATCCGCGCCACACAAATAAAGCATACCATATCCGCCCTCCGCGTGCGAAAGACCAGTCCGGTATGCAACTGCTTGCATCAAGCTTCTGTCTGCAACATGTTAACGAACATCAACTTGCAGCAGATCCAGCAATCGTTCCAGATCATCCCGGGAATAATACTGCAGCTCGATGACACCTTTCTCATTCTGTTGTTTAATTTTTACCGTCGTGCCGAATTTATCGCGCAACTGGTCTTCCATCCGGCTGATAAACGGATTCTTTTTCACCACTTTTGTTTTTTTCGGTTTTCGCTCATTCGTTTCAAGTCGCTGTACGGCTTCTTCGAGGTCGCGCACGCTCCAATTGCGCTTGATTGCGGTTTCAGCCAACTCGACCTGCGCCGCTTTTTCCTTGATGCCGGCAATCGCTCTGGCATGTCCCATTGACAATGTTCCACGTGAAACATAATCTTTGATTTTCTCCGGCAAAATTAACAACCGCAAAAAATTTGCAATATGCGAGCGCGATTTCCCGACTTTGAGCGACAATTCTTCCTGAGTATAGGAAAATTTATCGATCAGGTTCTGGTAAGCTGCGGCGACTTCTATCGCATTTAAATCCTCTCTTTGCAAATTTTCGATCAACGCGATTTCCATAACCTGCTGATCGGTGAATTTGCGCACTACGGCCGGGATAACCGCCAGGCCGCATTTTAGCGAAGCCCGCCATCGGCGTTCGCCGGCGATGATCTCGTAACCTTTTAGCACTTCGCGAACAATGATGGGCTGAATGACGCCATGCTCCTTAATCGACGCGGCCAGTTCGCTGATGCTGTCTTCATCGAATGTTTTCCGCGGCTGGTAAGGGTTCGCCCGCAGTTTTGCAACCGGAATCTCGATGACTTTATCATCCTCATTAATATCCAGTGAAGGAATAAGCGCATCCAATCCCCGACCGAGACGTTTATTCAACTTGCATCACTTCCTTCGCGAGTTCCATATAGACTTCCGCGCCTTTGGATTTCGGATCATACGTAATAATCGACTGTCCATGGCTGGGCGCTTCACTCAGCCGAACATTGCGCGGTATGATGGTATGGTACACTTTTTGCTGGAAATATTTTTTCACTTCTTCAATCACCTGAATGCCCAAATTGGTTCTGGCGTCAAACATCGTTAATAACACGCCTTCGATTTGCAGTTTGGTATTCAGGTGTTTTTGCACAAGGCGAATCGTATTTAACAATTGGCTCAATCCTTCCAACGCATAGTATTCGCATTGTATCGGAATGAGCACGGAATCGGCAGCGGTTAGCGAATTCACGGTCAGGATGCCTAACGACGGCGGGCAATCGATTAAAATATAATCAAATTGGTCCCTGATTAATTGCAGCGATTTTTTCAGGCGGACTTCACGGGATATCGTCGGCACCAGTTCAATTTCCGCCCCTGCCAACTGAATGGTCGCCGGAAGTATTTTGAGATTGGGAATGCTTGTTTCCGCAATCGCATCCTTCGGATGCGCTTCATTGATAATGACGTCATAAATGCAATACATGACATCCGCTTTGTTAATTCCAATTCCGCTCGTTGTATTTCCCTGCGGATCAATATCCACCAACAAAACTTTCTTTCCCAAAGATGCCAACGAAGCGCCCAAATTCACCGAAGTGGTTGTTTTGCCGACTCCGCCTTTCTGATTCGCAACGGCAACGATTTTACCCAATTCATTCACCTCAATAATCGATCTATCCTGTAAGTTCAAGCGGTTTTACGGGCGGTAATCTCAATTGTTTTTTGGAATGCGGATAACAATTTCCAAGCGGTCATCGTAATTTTTTTCGTCGGTTTCTATTTTCAATCCGGTTCCGGATATCATTTCAATGGACTGGCGAATGGTATTGATGGCCAGTCGAACATCCTTGGCCAAGGAAATGCGTTTGGTTTTTTTGATTTTCGCCGATTCAAGCAGAAACTTGATTCTCGCTTCCGTTTGCTTCACATTCAATTCTTTCTTCAAAACTTCATCGAGCACTTTCTCTTGCAATTCCGCAGAGGGCAAAGCCAACATCGCGCGCGCATGCCGCTCGGTAATCTTGCGTTCGAGCATGGCTTGCTTGACCGGTTCGCATAAGTGCAGCAGGCGGATTTTATTCGCGATCGTCGATTGGCTTTTTCCCAATCGCTGCGCCAAACTCTCCTGCGTCAAATCGTGCAATTCGATGAGCTGTTGGTACGCGACCGCTTCTTCGATCGCCGTGAGGCCTTCACGATGCAAATTCTCGATCAGCGCGATCGATGCGGCTTGCGAATCATTGATTTCACGTACGACCCCGGGAATTGCCGGCATGCCCAATTTGCTGACCGCGCGCCATCTTCTTTCTCCGGCGATGATCTCGTATTTTCCATTGCGGATCCGCACAACGATCGGTTGAATGACGCCATGCGTCTTGATCGTTTGACACAATTCGTCGATCCGCTCGTCATCGAACACCGTGCGAGGCTGATACGGACTCGGCACGATTTCGCTTACCGGAATTTGCTTTATTTCTTCTTGCGGGTGGCGATCCGCCAATCCGAAAATTTTTGAGATTTGCTCCTTCATCCCACAACCACCTAAACTCGAAATTCGGTGCGTATCTTCCATTTAAAAACGCGTTAAAAGCGCATAAAAAGCATACGCAGGCAATAAATGCTTCTACGGCGGTTTGCGTTGCGCCATAGAAGCACAATGGTTCGGCTGCTGTTTTGACTACATTAAATATTCTCCAAATTACATCAATATCCTGCCCGTTGATCAAACACAACACAAAAAATGTTTCACGTGAAACATTGGCAAGCGATGTTTACAACAACGGCTGTTTGCCGGGTATTCCCGGTTTGCGGGGATATTTCCGCGGAGTGTTGCGCGTTTTTTTAATCACCACAAGGCGCCTTGCCGATTCCTCAACCGGCAGGACAAATTCGTGATCGGCAGTTAATTCACCGCCCAATTGTTGCAGCGCAAAGTGCGCTTCCTTCAATTCGTCTCCAAGGGAGGCGCCTTTCATCGCGACAAATGTACCGCCCGGTTTAACAAAGGGCAGGCATAATTCCGCCAGCACATTCATTCGCGCAACCGCGCGTGCCGTCACCAAATCAAAATGATCGCGCAAAGCGCGTTCTCTCGCCGCGTCTTCCGCCCGCGCATGAACGAAAGCAACGTTTTTAAGCCCCAACTTTTCGGCCAGGCTGCGCAAAAACAAAATACGTTTCCGCAATGAATCAACGATCGTCAACTGCAGATGCGGGAACAAAATTTTTAGCGGTATTCCGGGAAACCCCGCGCCCGAACCGATATCGGCAAGAGTGGATATTTGGTTTAAGGGGACGAAAAACGCCACGGACAGCGAATCATAAAAATGTTTGACGTAAACGGCTTCCCTTTCGGTTATTGCGGTTAAATTGATTTTTTCGTTCCAGTCCGCCAATTCGCGGCAATACAGGGAAAATTGCGCCAGCTGCGCATCGTTGAGCGCAATATTCCTTGCCTTAAGCCAGGCGGTAAAATGCCGCTCCAACGTATCCATCGGCGTTAACTCCTAGCCGCGACAACTTTATTGTAATGCTCCAAATATACCAGCAAAATGGAAATATCAGCCGGGTTTACGCCGGAAATGCGCGTCGCTTGCCCGATCGACAGCGGTTTAACCCGCGAGAGCTTTTGCTTCGCTTCCGTTGAAATACCGTGAATTCCGCTATAATCAAGATCGGCGGGAATTTTCTTCTTTTCCATCTTCCGCATTCGTTCGACTTGCTCCAATTGTTTTTCAATATATCCGGCATACTTGATTTGAATCTCCACTTGCTCTTTCATCTCTTCATCCAGTTCAAACGGAGAAGGGGAAATTTGTGCCAAATCGGAGTATCCGATTTCCGGCCGGCGCAACAAATTGGCCGCGGTAGTGCTGTTTTCCAGCGGCGCGGACGCTTTTGCCGCAAGCAGCTGTTGCACGCGTTCGTCCGGCTTTACTTTTTCCGCTTGCAATCGGTTCAATTCCTGCTCAATCAATTGTTTCTTCCGCAAAAACGTCCGGTAACGTTCTTCACTGATCAAGCCAATTTCATAGCCGATGTCGGTTAGCCGCAGATCGGCGTTGTCGTGGCGGAGCAAAAGCCGGTATTCGGCGCGGGATGTAAGCAAGCGGTACGGCTCCGTAATGCCCTTGTTGACCAGATCGTCAATCATGACGCCAATGTAAGCCTGCGATCGGTCCAAAACGATTCGTTCTTTGCCCTGGACTTTGCGCGCGGCGTTAATCCCGGCCATAATGCCTTGTCCGGCGGCCTCCTCGTATCCCGACGTGCCATTGATTTGCCCGGCCGTAAATAAATTGGCCACGACTTTCGACTCAAGCGAAGGCCAGAGTTGGTCCGGTTCCACCGCGTCATACTCGATCGCATAGCCGGTGCGCATCAATTTGGCATTTTCCAGCCCCGGAACGGAATGCAACATTTGCAGCTGCACTTCCTCCGGCATGCTGGTGGACAAACCCTGCACATAGTATTCGTTCGATTTTCGCCCTTCCGGTTCCAAAAAGATCTGATGTTTCGGTTTATCGGCAAAGCGCACGATCTTATCTTCGATGGATGGGCAATAACGCGTGCCGATCCCTTCGATTTGCCCGGAAAACATCGGCGCACGATGCAAATTCCGCTGAATGATATCGTGCGTCTCCGGGGATGTGTATGTCAGCCAACACGGCAGTTGTTCTTCTTTAAGCGGCTCTTTCGTTTCAAAGGAGAAAAACCGCGGTTTTTCATCTCCCGGTTGAATCGTCATTTTGCCAAAATCAATCGAATCTTTATTGACGCGCGGGGGGGTGCCGGTCTTCAGACGGATCAATCGGAACCCGTGTTTGCGCAGCGACTCCGACAATTTCACGGCGGGCTGCTGGTTGTTCGGGCCGCTTTCATACATTAACTCGCCGATAATGATCTTGCCCCGCAAATAAGTTCCGGTCGTCAAAACCGTTGTTTTGCCGCGATACTCGGCGCCCGTTTTCGTAACGACGCCGACGCAGCTTCCATTCTCCACGATCAATTCTTCCACCATCGCTTGTCGAAGCGTCAGATTCGGTTCCTTTTCCAGCGTTTTTTTCATCGTTTGCTGATACAGAACTTTATCGGCTTGCGCGCGCAAAGCGTGGACGGCCGGGCCTTTTCCGGTATTCAGCATGCGCAGCTGCAAATACGTTTTATCGATATTGCGCCCCATTTCCCCGCCGAGCGCATCGATTTCCCTCACCACATGGCCTTTTGCCGGCCCGCCGATCGATGGATTGCAAGGCATATAAGCGATCATATCCAAATTAATGGTTAAAAGGAGCGTATTGCAGCCCATCCGCGCGGCCGCCAGCGCCGCCTCGCAGCCGGCATGTCCCGCGCCGATCACAATCACGTCATATTCTCCAGCCTGGTAACCCATTCTCAAACCTCCCTGTTTCCGCAAAAAACCGGCCTGCCGAAAACTACTTTCCGAGACAAAATTGCGAAAAAATCTGATCAAGCAGCGACTCGCCAACTTCTTCCCCGATAATCTCGCCCAGTTCTTCCCATGCCTTGCGGATATCAATCTGAATCATGTCGATCGGAATAAGCCGCTCAACCGCCAAACTCGCATCAAGCAATGCCTGTTTGGCGTTTTTCAACAGTTGGATGTGCCTTACGTTACTTACATATGTTAAATCATTCGCTTCCAACTTTCCACTGAAAAACAGGCGCGAAATCGCGTTCTCCAAATCACCAAGGCCTTCTTGCGTTACCGCCGACAGCGGCACAACGCGTTCCCCGGAAAATCGCGCATAAATTTCCGCAAGATCGAGCTTGCGCGGCAAGTCCGTTTTGTTGACGACACAAATGGTTTGCCGGTCTTTCACCTCATCCAGCAACGCCCGTTCATCCTGCGCCAGCGGCTCATTTTGACTGATGACAAACAAAATGAGATCCGCATCCGCAAGCGCCGATTTGGAACGTTCCACCCCGATTTTTTCCACCACGTCATTCGTTTCGCGAATGCCCGCCGTATCCAGCAAACGCAACGGAATGCCAGCGACCGTAACATATTCCTCAATCACGTCCCGCGTCGTGCCCGGGATATCCGTAACGATCGCTCTGTTCTCCCGCGTCAGCAAATTGAGCAGGGAAGATTTGCCCACGTTCGGCCTGCCGATAATCGCCGTCACAATGCCTTCGCGCAAAATCTTCCCCTGGCCGGCCGTCGCAAGCAAACGATCGATGGCGTCAAGCGCTTCTTTACAGCGTTCCGTAACGAGATTGTTGGTCATTTCCGCCACATCATGTTCTGGATAGTCGATGTTGACTTCGATGTGCGCCATCAATTCGAGCAGCGTCTGGCGAATGCCGCGAATTTGTTCCGACAATTTCCCTTGCGCCTGTTTCATCGCCAACGCAAACGCCCGATCCGATTTGGCGCGAATCAAGTCGATCACAGCCTCCGCTTGCGACAAATCAATCCGGCCATTGATAAAGGCGCGTTTGGTGAATTCGCCCGGTTCGGCAAGCCGGATTCCCATTTCCAACAACAATTCCAATACTTTTTTGACCGCGATATAACCGCCGTGGCAGCTTACCTCAACGACATCCTCCTTCGTAAAAGACCGCGGCGCGCGCATAACGGTGACGAGCGCTTCTTCGATTTTTTCGCCCGTTTCCGGATTTTTAACAAAGCCATAATGCACCGTATGCGTAGGAGCGTTGGCAAGCCCGTTTTTCGTGGCAAAAACGCGGTCGACGATGGCAACCGAATCGGGCCCGCTAACCCGAATAACAGCAATCCCGCCTTCGCCGGCGGGAGTGGATATCGCCCCGATTGTATCGTTTATCATGCGTATGGCACCGACCTTTTAGGCATCCGTATCACCAGGAAAACCTTTCTGTCCGAAAATAAAAAGCAATGACCGAAAATATCAAGTCATTGCCTGTTTCCGGTCGTAATAACCGTCACTTCAATGTAATGACAACGCGTCTGTTCGGCTCTTCACCTTTGCTATAAGTGCGCACTTTCGGGTGTTCCTGCAAAACGGTATGAATCACTTTGCGCTCCTGCGGCGACATCGGCTCCAAAACGATTTCCTTTCGCGTTCTGACAACCCGCCCCGCCAATCGGATCGACAAATCCTCGAGCGTTTTCCGCCGACGATCGCGGAAATTTTCCGCATCAAGCAAAATCCGCACATGCGTATCGGAAAACTTGTTGGCAATAATATTGACTAAAAATTGCAGGGCATCGAGCGTTTGCCCTCTGCGCCCAATCAACAATCCCAAATCGGGACCGGTAAGATTCAACTTAATCCCGTCGCCGCCAATGCTGCGCTCGATCCGGACAGGCACCCGCATCGCATCGAAAATTTGCTCAAGAAAAGCAATCGCTTCATCGACCGGATCGGGAATCAACTCAAGCTCGACCTTTGCTTCTTTTGTGCCGAGCAAACCAAACAAGCCTTTGGTAGGCTGGTCGACGATATGGATTTTGACGCGATTGGCAGTCGTTTTCAGTTGCTCAAGCCCGGACTTTACCGCCTCATCAATTGTTTTTCCTGTTGCTATAACTTTTTTCATTGGAAAGGCCTCCCTTTTGAGATCCTCCGTAAATGAAATAGGTTTGCACCATTGTAAACAGGTTGCTTACGACCCAATAAAGCGGCAGCGCGGCGGGAAAACTTTGCGCCATGACAAAAATCAGCACGGGAAATATATACATAATGCCCCGCATTTGCGGGTTCGCGGTTGTTGTCGACATCATGATTTTCTGCTGCAAGAAAGTGGTGAGCGCCGCCAATATGGGCAATATATACGTATGATCCGTAGACCCCAATTCGATTCCCAAAAATGACGCTTCGCGAATTTCCGGCGTGCGCATGATCGCAAAATATAAAGCGTACAAAATAGGCATTTGCACCAATAATGGCAAACAGCCCGCCAACGGATTCACGCCATGCTTTTGAAACAGCTTCATCGTTTCTTCTTGCTGTTTTTTCGTATCGTCCTTATATTTCTCTTTGATTTTTTTCAATTCCGGCTGCAAAACCTGCATCTGCTTGGAGCTGCGATATTGCTTCAGCGTCAACGGAAAAATGATAAAACGGATGATCAGTGTGACCACGATAATGGAAAGGCCATATGACCCCCATAAAATCTCTTTGAACCAATCCAACGTCCATGAGAGCGGATACACAAAATACTTGTCCCAAATTCCGCCCTTGTTGGGGTCAATCGGTTTAAAATTAGCCGCGTTTGTGCATCCCGCCAGCATAACGGGAATTGCCAAAAGCATGAACCATTTGCTGATGCGACGAACCAAAATTAAATTCCTCCCAAGTTTTCTACCGACGAAAGATACCCTGTCATAATCCATCATCAACTATAACACAGATTGCATTGCAAAGAAACCGGAACTAATAAGACGCGTGCGCCGATTACGGCTTTTTTTGCTCCTCTTTTACTTGCGTATATACCGACGCTTTTTTCAGCACATGAACGATGCTTTTTTCCATCTGGTGAAAATCCATCTGCGCGGCCGGCTTCCTTGCCAACAAAATCATGTCGAGATGGCCGGCGATACAAGGCTTTAAGCTTCTTACGATTTCCTTGACCAGCCTCCTTACGCGATTGCGCACGACCGCATTGCCCACTTTGCGGCTTACCGAAATGCCGAGGCGGAAATTTTCAATTTGGTTGTTCCGCAATACAAACAATACAAACTGATGATTGGTGGTCGATTTACCGTACTTGTAAACGCGGTTGTAATCCGCTTTTTTTATGAGACGGTACTCTTTTTCCACGTAAGAAACACTCCACATTCCCGAACAAATTCCGCCGTTACCCATCGTTAACCATTCTACCGCAAATTAAACCAAACCTGCTTAAAAGAAAAGCTCCCATAAGGAGCTTCTCGACAATCGTCATTATGCGCTAATCACTTTTCTGCCCTTCTTGCGGCGAGCCTTCAATACTTTACGGCCATTCTTTGTGCTCATACGCTTACGGAATCCATGTACTTTTTTACGTTTTCTCGTATTCGGTTGAAATGTCGGTCCCATTCGGCTGCACCTCCTTGCAAAACCGCTTTCCGTGGCTTACGCAAAAAAACGCCTTTTTCAATTAAATCATTTCAACGGCAAAAAATCAAGCAAAAATTCAATGTTTTACGGGCCAAGTCCCCTTCGCATGATGAACCGGAACCTGTGGATCAAAATTTGCGGAAATGACACGGACCATGTCGAAATAATAACAATTTGTTCACAATATATAGTGCTGTGCATAACTGTTAAGCACAAGTTATTGAATTTGTGGATAATTGCCGAAAGTGAATTGAAATAGCCGGGTTGTTTTGATATCATTAAGTTACTTTTCTTGTGGACGAATCGAATTGACATAGGATTTATCAACAGGTTGTTTATAATTTTGTGAACAACTTCCTCTTTCTGTGTTTATTTATTCATCACACCTCTTGATTTTGTGGATAACTTTGGTGTTTTACCCCGCTTTTACAACTGATCTTCTCGCAAATAACGTATCATGAACATCTTGGGATTCGTTTCGTCTAAGGAGTGAAATGCTGTGGATAGCCATGCCAATGAACTTTGGAATCAGGTTCTTTCCGTCATCCAGACCAAGCTGAGCAAACCCAGCTTCGATACTTGGCTGAAATCAACAAAAGCGTTAGTTTTCGACGAAGATTCGCTATTAATCTGCGCGCCCAACAATTTTGCCAGAGAATGGCTGGAAAATCGTTATACCAAATTGATCAAAAGCAACGTGCAAGAAGTCACCGGCAGAGATGTCACCATCAGCTTCGTTTTGGAAAAAGACGCAAAAAATGTCGAACAAAATAAGCTTGCGCCGCAATTGCCCAAGCGCCAAACGATTTCAACAGACGAAGCATATTCGACAATGCTTAACCCGAAATACACATTTGATACATTTGTCATCGGCGCCGGCAACCGTTTTGCCCACGCTGCCTCGCTTGCTGTCGCCGAAGCGCCGGCAAAAGCGTACAATCCGCTATTTTTATACGGCGGTGTGGGGCTCGGCAAAACGCATCTGATGCACGCGATCGGGCACTACATTTTGGAACATAATCCGCATGCCAAAGTGTTGTACATATCTTCCGAGAAATTCACCAACGAGTTTATCAACGCAATCCGCGACAACCGCGGTGAAAGTTTCCGCAACAAATACCGGAATATCGACATTCTTCTGATCGACGATATTCAGTTTATCGCCGGCAAGGACGGAACGCAGGAAGAATTTTTCCATACATTTAACGCGCTGCACGAAGAGCACAAGCAGATCATCATCTCCAGCGACCGTCCGCCGAAAGAAATTCCCACGTTGGAGGAACGTTTGCGTTCACGGTTCGAGTGGGGTTTGATCACGGACATTCAACCGCCCGATCTGGAGACGCGAATCGCCATTTTGCGCAAGAAAGCGAAAGCGGAAAATCTGGATATTCCAAATGAGGCATTGATGTATATCGCCAGCCAGATCGACACCAATATCCGCGAATTGGAAGGCGCGCTGATTCGCGTTGTTGCCTACTCGTCGCTAATAAACGAGGATATCAGTTCCCATCTGGCAGCTGAGGCCTTGAAAGATATTATTCCGGCAAACCGCCCGAAAGTCATTACGGTGGAGCATATCCAACAAAAAGTAGGCGAATTTTACGGAATCCGTCTGGAAGAATTCAAGGCCCGCAAACGGACCAAAGCGGTCGCGTTTCCCAGGCAAGTGGCCATGTATTTGGCGCGCGAGCTGACGGACTTGTCCTTGCCGAAGATCGGCGACGCGTTTGGCGGCCGCGACCACACGACGGTCATCCATGCGCATGAAAAAATCACCGAAGCGATTAAAAAAGACAAGGAACTTTATAAAATCATCAATTCCATCAAAGACAAAATTAAAAATGATTGATTGTGGATAACGAAAAAACATATGCACAAATTCATGCACATCTTCCCCATACGTTTTTTCCCGAATGCAACGGCTTATCCACATGTTCTTCGCGCCTACTACTATTTCTGTAAAAAAGCTATAATAATACTTATAATATGCGCGCGCGATCACAATTAGACCAAAACGTTTTCCAAACAATGCCCGGGAGTGAACCAGTTTGAAACTTTTCATCTCGAAGGAAGCTTTAAACGATGCGATACAGCAAGTTTCCAAAGCAATCTCGCCGAGAACGACGATTCCGATCTTAAGCGGAATCAAGATTGATGCGGATGCGAATGGCGTTACACTAACGGCCAGCGACACGGATATTTCGATTCAAAGCTTTATTTCCGCGGAAGAGACAAACCGGACAAACATTCGCCTGGAACGGCCGGGGAGCGTCGTTTTGGCGGCAAAGTTTTTTGTGGAAATCATCAAGAAACTGCCTACCGACGATGTGGAAATTGAGGTAAACGACCACTTTCAGGCGACGATCCGCTCGGGGAAAACGGAAATCCAGCTGGTCGGAATGGATCCGGAAGAATTTCCGCTTTTGCCGAAGCTGGAAGAGAAAAAAGTTTTCACCATCAGCGGCATCGTTTTGAAAACCATGATTCGCCAAACCGTGTTCGCCGTTTCGCTAAACGAGTCCACGCCCATTCTGACAGGGGTTTTGTGGACGCTGAAAGACGGCATATTAAAATTTGTGGCGACCGACCGGCATCGCCTTGCGACGCGGGAAGCGCAAGTTAACGCAGATGCGTCGCTCGAATTGAACAACGTCGTCATTTCCGGAAAAACATTGAATGAATTAAGCAAAATTATTCCCGATCAGGACACGCTGGTTTCCATTGTCGCCACGGACACGCAAATATTGTTCAAGCTGAATCATGTGCTATTTTTCTCGCATATTCTCGACGGAACTTATCCCGATACGTCCAAAATTATTTCGCAAAACTATAAAACGGAAATGATTATCGACAATGCGGCGCTGACGGACGCGATCGACCGCGCCTATTTATTGTCCAGGGAAGAAAAGACGAATATCGTCAGGCTGACAACAAACGAAGACCAAACGGTGGAAATTTCCTCAAGCTCCAATGAACTTGGCAAAGTGACGGAACAAATTTCCGTGGCCAAAATGGAAGGAGAACCGTTGAAAATTTCCTTCAACTCCAAATACATGTTGGATGCGTTGAAAGTTACGGACAGCGAAAAAGTGCATATCGGTTTTACGGGAATGATGAGTCCGATCATCATTCGCCCGGTGGACGATGTGAACATGTTGCATTTAATTCTCCCCTATCGCACTGTTAACTGAAAAAAGCTATGGAAGGTGCGCGAATTTGAAAGAAGTGGCGATTCGGACGGAATTTATTACGTTAGGACAATTTCTAAAGCTTGCCGACTGTATATCCACAGGCGGGCAAGCCAAATTTTTTTTACAGGAAACGAACATAAGCGTAAACGGCATAAGCGAACAAAGAAGAGGCAGAAAGTTGTTCCATGGCGATCATATCCGTGTGGAAGGCTTTGGCGATTTCCGCATCGTCCGATCCGATAAGGATTGATGGGAGGAAAACGGATTGCGTTTAAAACAGCTCAGGTTAAGCAATTACCGCAATTATCGGCAAGTCGAACTGGAAACAAACCACCAGGTGAACATCTTTGTCGGTCCGAATGCGCAAGGAAAAACTAATCTTCTGGAAGCGATATTGGTTTTGTCGTTGACAAAGTCGCACCGCACGCATAAAGATAAAGAATTGATTCGTTGGGAAGCGCCCGAAGCGTTTATTTTCGGAGAAGTGCAAAAAAAATATGGAGACGCCTCGCTTTCCTTGCAAATTGGCCAACAAGGGAAGAAAGCGAAAATAAACGGGCTGGAACAGCGCAAATTGAGCGATTTCATCGGAACGATGAATGTGGTCATGTTTGCGCCGGAAGATTTGGAAATTGTGAAAGGTTCTCCCGGCGTCAGGCGGCGTTTTCTCGATATGGAAATCGGACAAGTGAGCCCCGCTTATTTGCACGATTTGCTGCAATATCAGAAAGTGCTGCAGCAGCGCAATCATTTGCTGAAGACAGGCGCAACCCCAAACAGGGAAATGCTCGAAATATGGAACGGACAGCTTTCTTCCTTTGGTGTTAAAATCATGCGAAAAAGGAAAAACTTTATAGAAAAACTGCAAACCATTGCAATGCGCATCCATCAATCCATAACCAACGAGCAAGAGCAAATCCGGATCGAATACAACCCCTCTTTGCCCCTCGAAGATTTTACGGATGAAACTGTTTTATTTGAACGATTTATGGTAAAGTTATCACAGGTAAACGAGCAGGAATTGAGGCGCGGCATGACGCTATTTGGCCCGCACCGGGACGATTTGCAATTTTTTATCAACGATAAGGATGCCTTGCCATTCGGCTCGCAGGGACAGCAGCGGACAGCGGCGCTGTCCCTTAAATTGGCGGAAATTGAATTGATTTATGAGGAAGTCGGAGAATATCCGATTCTTTTGCTGGATGATGTGTTGTCGGAATTGGACAATTTGCGGCAAACGCAGCTGATCCGCACATTCGGGGAAAAGGTGCAAACGTTTATCACCACCACCGGCATTGAAAGCGTCGATTGGCATCTTTTGCAGGGCGCCAGAATGGTCCATATCCGCGACGGCCAACTGGCCGGCGGGATTGAATCTTAAAGCTAATCCTGGAGGAGGAGCTCGCCCATGTACCTTCATTTAGGCGGGGAAAAAGTAATCAGCACATCGGAAATTATCGCCATTTTTGATATTTCTCCGGACAAACCGGCTAAAATTTCGCAAGCGTTTCTCGATATTGCCGAAGGAGAAAACAAAATTGAGG
Source organism: Bacilli bacterium (assembly GCA_036381315.1). Classification (NCBI taxonomy): domain Bacteria; kingdom Bacillati; phylum Bacillota; class Bacilli; species Bacilli bacterium. Next base: position 22,346 of record DASVDB010000062.1, read on the forward strand.
TAATCGGTGAAGAAGAGGCGAAATCACTGGTTGTAACGGAATCCAAAATCTATTATTCTCCCATCTCATCGACGACGTTGAAAAAACGGGCCAATCAGCTAACGGAACTATAAACGGCTAATAATGATGGAGCAGGTGAATGAATCGTGTCTGTCAATCAAAACACTTATGACGAAAGTCAGATTCAGGTACTGGAAGGATTGGAAGCGGTCCGGAAACGTCCGGGTATGTATATCGGTTCTACGAGCAGCAGAGGGCTGCATCATCTGGTTTGGGAAGTCGTGGATAACAGTATAGACGAGGCGCTGGCCGGCTACTGCACGAAAATTGACGTGGTTGTGCATAAGGACAATAGCGTAACGGTAACCGACAACGGCCGCGGGATTCCGGTGGGCGAGCATCCGAAATTGAAACGCCCGACTCTGGAAATCGTTATGACGGTGCTGCATGCGGGCGGAAAATTCGGCGGCGAAGGCTATAAAGTATCCGGCGGTCTCCACGGGGTGGGCGTGTCGGTGGTGAACGCCTTGTCGGAGCAATTGATCGTTCGGGTAAAGCGCGACGGCAAAATCTTTCAGCAGGAATATAGGCGCGGCGTGCCGCAATATGATGTGAAGGTTGTCGGCGAAGCGGACGGCACCGGCACACAGACTACGTTCCGCGCGGATCCCGAAATTTTTACGGAAACGACGGAATATGAACTCGAAGTGCTGCAGTCGCGTTTGCGCGAATTGGCTTTTTTGAACAGAGGCATTGAAATTAAGCTCACCGATGAGCGGTCGGATACGACGAATACGTACAAATACGACGGCGGCATTGTCTCGTTCATCGAGTACTTGAACCGCAACCGCGAGCCGATTCATCCCGAGCCCATCTATATCGAAACCAGAAAAGACAACGTGCAGACGGAAATCGCGCTGCAGTACAACGAAGGCTACAGCGAAAATATTTATTCATACGCCAACAACATCAATACGCATGAAGGCGGAACGCACGAAGCGGGCTTTAAAAGCGCGCTGACCCGCATCATCAACGACTATGCCCGCCGCTACAACCTGATTAAAGACAACGACGCCAACCTGACGGGCGACGACGTGCGCGAAGGCTTGACCGCGATTATTTCCGTAAAAATACCGGAGCCGCAATTCGAAGGCCAGACGAAGACGAAATTGGGCAACAGCGAAGTGCGCGGCGTCGTGGAGTCGTCTTTTTCCGACAAATTCACGCAATTTCTTGACGAAAATCCGGCTGTCGCCCGCAAAATTTTGGAAAAGGGCCTGCAGGCGGCCCGGGCGAGAGAAGCCGCGCGCAAAGCGAGAGAACTGACCAGACGGAAAAATGCGCTTGAGGTAAGCTCGTTGCCGGGAAAACTGGCGGATTGCGCGACGAAAGACGCTTCGATCAGCGAATTGTACATCGTCGAAGGGGATTCCGCGGGTGGCTCGGCAAAACAAGGGCGGGATCGCAACTTCCAGGCGATTTTGCCACTGCGGGGCAAAATTCTGAATGTGGAAAAAGCGCGGCTCGACAAAATTTTATCGAATGCGGAAATCCGCGCCATCATAACCGCGCTTGGCACGGGCATCAGCGACGATTTTGACATCAGCAAAGCGCGCTATCACAAAGTCATCATCATGACCGATGCCGACGTTGACGGCGCGCATATCCGCACTTTGCTGCTGACGTTCTTTTACCGCTATATGCGGCAAATCATTGAATCAGGGTTTGTTTATATCGCGCAGCCTCCGCTGTTTAAAATTGAACGAAACAAGGTCGTGCGCTATGCGTACAGCGAAAAGGAAAGAGACGCAATTTTGCAGGAGTTCGGCGAAGGCGCCAAACCGAATATACAGCGGTATAAAGGGTTGGGCGAAATGAATCCGGAGCAGTTGTGGGAAACGACCATGGACCCGGAAAGCCGCACGCTGCTTAAAGTCAATATCGATGATGCGATCGAGGCGGATCTGATCTTTGATACGCTGATGGGCGACAATGTCGAGCCGCGGCGCGATTTTATCCAGCAGCATGCGAAGTTTGTAAAGAATCTGGATATTTAACTACACCCGGCCATAAGCTTTCGCGTATCGATACACTTTCCGAAAAACCGATTTGTCGCGAAGTTTGCGGAATATATAGGGATCGGGCCGCGTATTGACTTCCAAAATCCACGGGTTGAACGATTCGTCGGTGGCAAAATCGAGCCCGATTTCATTGAACCGCCTGGATTTTCGTTCATATTGCGCAGCGCATTGCAGCCCGATGTTTGTCAGTTTGCCGATATATAATTTTATTTTTTCCTTTGGCAAATAAGGCGACAGCAAAACATAGACGTCTTTCGGCGTTCCCCCGCTATGATAGTTGGTAACAATGCGCCCCGGCCGGGCCAGCCGCCCGATAATCCCGGTCGCTTCCCAAACCTTCTGCGGGTTTTTTTGCACCATCAAGCGGATATCGAATGGACGGTTACGATATTTCAGCAGATGAATGCCTTTCTGAATCATATACGGCTTTGCTTTTGCCTTGCGTTTGACCGCATTGTAAAAAGTGTGGTAGGAAATATACTTCCGGCTTCCGCGGCTCGTGTACAGCCGGAAAATGCGATTTTCTCCGGTCCGCACTTCCGCTTTCATCACACCCCTGCCAAACATGCCGTGCACCGGTTTGATATACACCATGCCGTGTTTCAGGAGCATGGCGTGCAGATTGCGCCGCCCGAATTTTCTGCTCTCGGGAATATAAGAAGCCAGTTCGGGATTCTTCAGCAGAATGGCGGTTTTCTTCCATTTGCTTGAGATATAAGGCTGCTTCACTCTTGCCTCTCTCCTTGCGGAATAGTCAGCAAAACCTAAGGCAAAACTGCTTGTATAGTGTATGATGCGCATGCTGAAATGGCATCGGCGAATGGCGGGAAAAAGTGGCGTTCATGATTGGCTGATTTGTGCTCATATGGTTAAAACATTATAATTGAATTATGTGTAAAATAGGCATTTTTGGCGGAAGTCCCGGCAGATATATGGAGCAGGAGGTAAAGTATGGCAGAGGAAATGCGATCTTCATTGAAGGATAGAGACATTGGCGCGGAAATGCGCAGTTCCTTTATGGACTATGCGATGAGCGTCATTGTCAGCCGCGCGCTTCCGGATGTGCGCGACGGTTTGAAGCCGGTTCACCGCCGCATTTTGTACGCGATGTCCGAACTCGGCATGTCGCCGGACAAGCCGTTTAAAAAGTCTGCCAGAATCGTCGGCGAAGTAATCGGAAAATATCACCCGCATGGGGACGCCGCCGTTTATGAAACGATGGTCCGCATGGCTCAGGATTTCAACATGCGCTACATGCTGGTTGAAGGGCACGGAAATTTTGGCTCGATCGACGGCGACGCCGCGGCGGCGATGCGTTATACGGAAGCCCGTTTGTCCAAAATGGCGATGGAACTTCTGCGGGAAATCAACAAAGATACCGTAGATTTTGTGCCGAATTACGATGGGGAAGAACAGGAACCGCAAGTATTGCCGTCGCGTTTTCCCAATCTGCTGGTTAACGGCGTTTCCGGGATTGCCGTCGGGATGGCGACCAATATCCCGCCGCATAATCTTGGTGAAGTGATTGACGGTACGCTCGCTTTGATCAAAAACCCGGACATTACGCCGCTAGAACTCATGCAATATGTGAAAGGCCCCGATTTTCCGACAGGCGCTTACGTGCTTGGCACCCAAGGCATCAGGCAGGCGTATGCGACGGGTCGCGGTTCCATCACCATGCGCGCGAAAACGACAATCGAAGAACACAACAACAAAGCGAGAATCGTCGTCAATGAAATTCCGTACCAGGTGAACAAAGCCAAGCTGGTCGAGAAAATCGCCGAGCTTGTTCATGATAAAACGATTGACGGCATCACCGATTTGCGCGACGAGTCGGATCGGACCGGCATGCGCATCGTAATCGAATTGCGTAGGGATGTAAATCCCAATGTTGTGTTGAACAATTTATTTAAACATACGCCGATGCAAACGAATTTCGGCGTCAACATGCTGGCCTTGGTCGACAATGAGCCGCGCATTTTGAATCTGAAGGAAGTACTGCATTATTATTTGCAGCATCAAATCGTTGTTATACGTCGCCGCACTGAATTTGAGTTGAAAAAAGCGGAAGCGCGGGCCCATATCCTTGAAGGGTTGCGCATTGCGCTTGATCATCTCGATGAAATCATCAACCTGATCCGTTCTTCGCAAACGGCCGAAGAAGCGAAAGCCGGCCTCATGGCCCGTTTCCATTTGAGCGAAGAGCAATCGCAAGCCATTCTGGACATGCGGCTGCAGCGTTTAACGGGCTTGGAACGGGAAAAGATCGAACATGAGTACCAGGAATTGCTCGGCAAAATCGCCGAGTACAAGGCGATCCTGGCGGATGAACAGTTGGTTCGCAATATTATCACGGAAGAACTGACGGAGATTAAAGAAAAATACGGCGATGAGCGCCGCACGGAGATCACCTTCAGCGAAGAAAGCATTCTCGATGAGGATTTGATTCCGCAGGAAGAAGTCATCGTCACGATTTCCCACACCGGATACATCAAACGATTGCCGGTCAATACGTATCGCAGCCAGAAGCGCGGCGGCCGCGGCGTGATGGGCATGGATACGAAAGAAGACGATTTCGTCGAGCATTTGTTTACCACCAACACGCATCATTATTTGCTGATCTTGACGAACAAAGGCAAAGCGTACCGCATCAAAGCGTATGAAGTGCCGGAATTGAGCCGGACGGCGAGAGGAACGCCAATCATCAACCTGATCCAAATCGAGCAAGGCGAAATGATCAGCGCGGTGATTCCGATCAAAGAATTTGCCGACAACCAATATCTCTTCTTTGCAACGCGTCAGGGCGTAGTCAAAAAGACTCCGCTATCCGATTACAGCAATATTCGCAAAGGCGGGCTCATCGCGATCAACATAAAAGAAGACGATGAATTGATCGCCGTCAAGCTGACGGACGGCAAGCGGGATATCATCATGGGGACCAGCCAGGGCATGTCGATTCGGTTTCCCGAGCAAGATGTGCGCTCAATGGGAAGGGCTTCTACCGGAGTAATGGGAATTCGCCTCACGGAAGACGATAAAGTGATTGATATGGACGTTGTTCAGGAAGGCCAGGATGTGCTGATCGTAACGGCAAACGGATACGGCAAGCGCACGCCGATTTCGGAATATCGCGTTCAATCGCGCGGCGGTAAAGGCATCAAGACAATGAACGTGACGCCCAAAAACGGCCATGTTGTCGGATTAAAAATCGTAAGCGACGAAGAAGATTTGATGATTATAACCGGATTGGGCACACTGATACGCACGAGCATGGAGGGCATCTCCACTATGGGACGCTACACGCAAGGGGTTAAACTGATCAATATCCGCGATGAAGACAGCGTGGCAACAGTCGCTGTAGTGGAAAAAAACCACGAAGAGGAGAAAGAAGATCAACCCGAAGACGGCGCTACAGAATAAATATGCCGAATCAATATTTTTAAAAAGGTGACGGTTAAATGGCAATTGTTCAATTACCGATCGCTCGCGTTCGAGATGGTGATGTGATTTGCCAGGACGTTTTCACAAAAAGGGGCAATCTGCTATTCAGCAAGGGTAGAACGATTACGCCGCGGGACATCGAAATTTTGCAGGCGTTTATTATTCCGTCGGTGGCAATAGACACCGACGCGTCGCAGGATCACGAACGATTTCAGGATATTATGAAAAATACTGCTGAAGCGGCCCAGATTGCTCCTTTTTACGTCGAATATGATAAACTCGTCAAATTGTTAAAAAAGGCGTTTCCCGCCATTGCGGCAGGAAGTTTTCCGATATTGGACATTCGCACGCAATTGGAGAAATTGCTCGCCCAATGCCAGGATTATAAAATCCTTTCCTTTACGCCGCCCAAATCGGCGCCTGCGGATTATTTTTACCATAAAAGCATTCAGGTAAGCTTGACAGCGCATATGCTGGGCAAATGGCATGGTTTGCCGTCCAAGGATTGGACGCAAATCGCCCTTGCCGGGCTTTTTCACGATATCGGAAATGTAAAAATTGATCCGGGTATTTTGCAAAAGCCGGGGAAGCTGACGCGGGATGAATTCGAGGAAGTAAAAAGGCACACGGTATATGGCTATCATTTGCTTCGCGGTATTCCCGGGATTAATGAAGGCGTAAAATTGGCGGCGCTGCAGCATCATGAACGCGAGGACGGTTCCGGCTACCCGCTGGGCGCGAAAAGTGAAAAGATTCATATTTACGCCAAAATAGTCGCGATTGCCGACACGTTTCATGCGATGACCGGGAAAAGACATTATAAAAATCGCATCTCGCCCTATCTTGTTCTGGAAGAAATCTATAATTCCTCGTTTGGCAAACTGGATCCCTCGCTTGTCCTGAATTTCATAGAACGTGTAACCCAGCTTCATAACGGAGCGACTGTCAGGTTAAATGACAATTCTGTCGGCGAAATTATTTTTACCGACCGCATGAACCCGACACGGCCCTGGGTTAATGTGAACGGCAACATTATTAATTTATCGTTGGAGCGAAACTTGTATATTCAGGAACTGGTCAAGCATTGAACAAGCCCATGGAAATGCCTTTGGCAATATGGTAAAAGTTTCGACAAAAATTTCGGTTTTTCCACTAATTGTTGTTGACTGGCCGGCTTGACTTGTGGTATCTTATTACTCGCCGCCGAAAATTGCGGCAAAACGGCGTAGGCAAAAGGCTTGAGCGTTTCGACAAAAAATCGAATCTGGAAGAAAATAACGCTTGATTCTTTGCCGGCCGGGTGATATATTATAAAAGTCGCCTTCACGCAAGAGCGAAGGCGAGAAGGCAAGCAACAGGCAACTTGCTCCTTGAAAACTGAACAACGAGTGCACCAAAACAAGCAAGTAAGCGCAAGCTGAATGATGAGCTATTATCAGCTCTCTTTATTGGAGAGTTTGATCCTGGCTCAGGACGAACGCTGGCGGCGTGCCTAATACATGCAAGTCGAGCGGAGTTACAAGGAAGCTTGCTTCCG
>DASVDB010000063.1 GCA_036381315.1 Bacilli bacterium
TGAGCACAAATACTGCCCGGTGTGCGCGAATGAACTGCTAAAATATGTGGGGAGCTTGCTCAATCGGTAATTCGCGGTATGTTCCGCGCATTGCTTTGCAAAGATGCGCGGAACATCACCAGCGTTTTTGATTTTCACAATCAGTCACTTTTTTGTTTGTTGCCAATTGGGCGGCTGTAGCCACAAATAATTGGATGAAATCCATTTAATCTTTACTAAACGGTAATCAAACGAGAATTAATTGGAGAAAATCCATCTAATTTTATCCGTCCGCGGCGGCGGTGGGTGTGAGTCCGTTTTTCGAGCGGGATTTTGGCCCCGTTATTTGCCGGAGGCTGGAACGGTGCCGGCGTCCTGGAAGTATTCTTCCAGCGTCAGGCCGCTCTCATACACTTCCGCGGCGATTTTTTTGCCGACATAGCGAATATGCCACGGCTCATAAATGTAGCCGGTTATCGCCTCTTTATCTTTTGGATAACGGATAATAAAGCCGTATTCGTGGGCGTGCTCAGCCAGCCATTGGCCTTCTTTGGTTTCGCCGAATTTTTCGTCCAGGGCAAATCCGGCGCTTTCGCTCGATACGTCGATGGCCAAGCCTGTTTGGTGTTCGCTTTGGCCGGGGCGGGCGCTGAAGCGGTTCGCCGCTTCTTCTCCCTGCTGCTTGACATATGCCGCAAACAGCGCTACTTGCGTCTTGTAGGAACGGTAGCCCGACACGCCGTACAAATAAATGCCGTCTTTTTTGGCGCCGGCGAACAAAGCTTCCAGGGCGTCCGCGGCGATTTTGCGCAGATGCCTTTTCTCAACGATTTCATTATAGGAAAACGGCACGTTCGGAACCACGAGATCGTCCGGCGCGTAATCGGCGGGCAGATTGCGCTTTTTGTTGGCCACGACCGCGACATCGTCCGGATTGGTGACCACTTCCACGCCGTCCGCGTTCACTTTAACGGTTGCGGCGAGCGAATATTTGATGGTGATATGCGCTTTTGCCTTTTTCCCGTGGTAGGAAGCCGTTATCGTGGCTGTGTCGCCTGTTTCCGCCTGCTTTGCGACGGTCAATTCGCCCTTTTTGTCAACACTGACAACTTTCGGGTCGCTGCTTGTAAAGTCGATTTCATCCGTATTGGTGATTTTCGCCAACGAAACATCCTGGCCGTTTGCTAGGCGCGCGGAAATTTGCAGCGATTGCGCTTTTGTTCCTTGTTCATCCGCGGTTCTCGGCGGCAGCACGATTTCCGCGGGAGCGATGGCGATCGCCTGCACCTGTTCGGGCGAAATCCGCTCGCTTGTTTGCGCCGTTTTTGCGGGCGTCGAAGCCGGATTCGCCGTTTCCGTCGCAGGTGTAGCGATCGGCGAATTTGCTTCTTTTCCGCATCCGGACAAAGCCAATGATAAAAATACAACGATTGCGAGCGATAAACGTTTTTTATTCATGATGAAAGCTCCTTCGAAGTTTGTATGCGCTGTGGGTTGGCGGCGGCGTTCATTGTTTTTTCGCTGTTAATCAGCTAAAATCGGCAACGTGGACACTTTTTTGCAAAGGGCCGATCCGTATGGGCAAACGGTTGCTGTTCAATCCTTGGGGCATCATCCTGCGGTTGGCGTTGCCATCCGTCGTATCGTTCGCCACCATGACTTTGACCGGTACGATCAATTTAATCATGGTTGGACATTTGGCGTCAACTGCCATCGCGGTGGTCGGCGTTTCAAATATTATCATCTATAACGCCTGGGCCCTGTTTTCGGGGTTGGGCAACACGGTCAATTACCTGGTGGCGCAAAATTTCGGGGCGCAAACGATGCGGCAAGGCGTTGAGCGCACCTGGATTACATTGTACTACTGTTTGGGAGTAAGCGTCGTTGTGATGTGCGGCGCGATTTTTGCCGGAAGCATTTTGCGCTTTGTCGGTTCGGCGGTGTTGGCGGAAGCGGGCACGGCCTATTTGCGGTTTCGCTTTGCCGCTCTCGTGTTTGGTCTGTTCAGTTTTGTTTTTCACGGTTTTTTTCGCGGCATCGGCGATACGAGAACTCCGGCGGTGCTGTCTTTTCTGGGCTGCGGCGTGATGATCTTTTTCACTTATGTTCTGACGTATGGCAAGCTGGGATTCCCGGAAATGGGGCTGCAAGGCGCCGGCTGGGCGTTTTTGCTTGGCGAGCTGTTGGGGTTTTTCGGCTGCCTTTATGTATATTTTATTCGTCTACACAAACGTTTCCAAACACGGCGGCGCACCGCCTTTAACAAGCCGGAAGCGCGGCTTATATTGCGGGAGAGCGGCAAGCTGGGCTTGCAGGAGTTTGCCATGAGCATCTCCATGTTTATTTTTACCGCCTTTGTCGGCAGGCTCGGCATCGATGCGCTTGCCGCGAATGAAGTGGCGTTGAATGTCATGTCGCTGGGCTTTATGCCCGCGTTTGCATTCAGTTCGACGGCGACGATCCTGGTCGGGCAGGAAGTCGGCAAAGGCAAGCCTCTGGCAGGGCGGAGATTCGGCACGCACACGGCTGTTATCGGCAGTTTGTTTTTGCTTGCTTTGGGTATTGGCGAATTTATTTTGGCCGACCGGATCGGGCAATTTTATACGACGAACCGCGATGTGGCGGCGTTGGCGGCTGATTTGATCCGCATTTCCGCCTTTATGCAGCTGTTTGACGGACTTTTCAATTACTATGCCGGCGGCTTGCGCGGCATCGGCGATACGGCGTTTTTGCTGAAAGCCGCGGTTATGACAAGTTTGGCGTTCTTCGTGCCGCTCACTTATGTGCTTACTTTTCTGTTTGATCTGGGCAGCATTGGGGCCTGGATATCCCTGTACGTTTACTTGACGGTGTTGGGTTTGACGCTTTTGATTCGCTTTTATCGCACCGATTGGCTGCAGGTAAAGGCCAAAAACGTTGCGCTTTAACCAGCATAGCCTTTAGGAGGTAACGGCATGTCTTTGTTGGCAAAATTCAGCCTGAAAAACCCGGTGGCCATATTGCTTTTGATTTTGCTTGTCATTTCCGGCGGAATCTATTCATCCACCAGGTTTCAGGAAGAGTCGATGCCGGACATTTCGATTCCCTATTTGTTTGTGACGGCGGTTTACCCCGGTTCGACGCCGCAGGAGTCGCAAAATGAAGTGGCGATTCCGTTGGCGAACGCGCTTAAGCATATTCCCGGCGTAAAAACGGTGATGACCAACTCCGCCAGCGGTGTGGCCACCATCAGTCTCGAATTTGGCTTTGACGCCGATATGGATGAAAAAAAGGACGAAATTGAAGAAGCGATTGCGGCTGTCAAGCTGCCGGCGCAGGTGGAGCGCCCGACGGTCAGCAAAATTTCCTTTTCCAGCGGGCCCATGATGTATTTGTCCGTTACCGCGGAAAAAGGCGCCGACATGAACGATTTGCAGGAAATTGTGGCGGGGAAAATCGTCCCTGCGCTGCAAGGGCTGGATGGCGTCGGCAAAGTGCAAACGCTCGGGCTTTTGTCCGACAATGTTTTTATCCGTCTGGACGCCGCCAAAATGAGAGCGGCGGGTATCTCCTATGGGCAGGTCAGCCAGGTGCTGCAAGCGATGAATGTATCCATTCCGGCAGGCGTCGCGTCGTTTGGCGACATGCGGGTGCCGGTTATGGTAACCGGGCGGATGACCGATATCAACGAATTGAAGCGGCTCGTCATAAACCCGCAGCCTCTGGTCAGGCTTGCCGACATTGCCGATGTCCGGGTCGGCGCGGATGCGCCGGAGACGATCTCGCGCGTGCAAGGGGAACCGAGCGTCGCGGTCAATATCATCAAAAACAACGACGCGAATGCCGTCGATGTGTCGGATGCGGTGATGTCCGAGCTTCAGCGCATCTTGAAAAACAACAAAGAGGTAAAGCTGGATGTTATTTACGACGCGGCCAAAGACATCAAAAAATCGGTTAACGGTTCGCTGCGCGAAGGCCTGTTGGGAGCTTTGTTCGCTTCGTTGCTCATCCTCGTTTTCCTGCGCAATTTCCGGGCGACGCTCATTGCGATCGTCTCGATCCCGCTTTCCATTTTCGCGGCGCTTATTCTATTGAAGCAATTCACCAACGTAACGCTGAACATTATTACGCTTGGCGGAGTTGCGGTGGCGATCGGGCGGGTGGTCGACGACAGCATCGTCGTCATCGAAAACATCGTGCGGCGCCTGCAAGGGCAAAAGGTAACGAAAGAATTGGTCAAGGATGCGACGGGCGAAGTTGCGGCCGCAATTACGTCCTCGACGATCACGACGGTGGCGGTTTTTGCGCCGCTCGGGCTTGTCGGCGGCATAATCGGGAAAGTATTTGCGCCTTTTGCGCTGACGGTTGTATTTTCCATACTGGCGTCTCTCGTTGTCGCGGTGACGGTCGTCCCGACGTTGGCCTATTTGCTGCTCAAAAGAGTACGGATAAAAGAGCATGCGGAAACGCGCCTGAAAAAATCGTACAAGCGCCTGCTCGGTTGGTCGTTAAACCATAAACTCGCCGTTTTGCTCTTGTCCCTGGTTTTGTTGGGCGGTTCGTATCCGCTAATCAAGATTGCCGGCGTTACGTTTATCCCGGAACAGCCGGAAAAATATATCATGATGAATTTAAAGATGCCCACGGGAACGGATTTGCTCGAAGTCGATGCGCTTGCGCGCAAGATGGATGAGAAACTGCGGGAAACAGGCGAAGTGGCGCTCTCGCAGGTGACGGTCGGGCAGCCGCAGGGCGAATTTGATCCGGTTTCCATGACGGCGGGCGTAAGCAATGTCGCGACATGGATAGCGCAACTTTATCCCGACACGGAAGTCGACCGTTTTATCCGGCAATTGAAAGAAATGTACCGCGACGATCTGCGCGACACAGACTCCACGATGAATATTCAGGAAGTGAGCGTCGGCCCGGCCGGGCCCGGCATCAATATTATCGTCACCGGACAAACAAGACAGGACATCAATCAGGCGACGGAAGCGATCACCGCTGCCGTGAAGCAAATCGAGGGCACCGAAAATGTTTCCAATACGCTTTTGGAAAAGCAAAAAACGGTGGAAATCCGCATCCGCCCCGCCGACGCGTTGAAATACGGCATGACGACCGTCCAGGCGGCGGCCGCGATTCGGCCGCTGTTGTCCGCGCAAACGATCGGAACGTTCGGCAACGGCACGAAAGCAAGCGATCTGATTTTGTCCGTCACGGGGCTTGGCTTGAATTCCGCCGCGGCAATCTCCGAGCAGATGATCGTTACGCCGGTTGGCCAGCCTGTTGCCGTCGGGGCGATTGCGGATGTCACTGAAAAAGAAGTGCAGAGCGTGCTGCAACTCCGCGACGGCGAAGATTACGCGATGGTGACCGGGGGAATCAGCGCGCAGGACAGCGGCGCGGTAAACAGCAGGCTGAAAGAGAAGCTGAGTACGCTTAAGCTGCCGGAAGGCACGCAATATATTCTGGAAGGCAGCGACAAACAGATCGCCGACATGATGAGCGACATGCAGATGGCGATGGCGGTGGCGGTCGCGCTTGTTTACATTGTGATGATCATCGCGTTCGGCAATGGGCGCGCGCCGCTATCCGTGCTGTTTTCGCTGCCGTTTGCCGTAATCGGCGCGTTCGCCGGAACGGTGATCGCCAGGCAGCCGATCTCGGTCGCCAGCATGATCGGCATGCTGATGCTGATCGGGATTGTCGTCACCAACGCGATCGTGCTGGTCGACCGCGTGCAGCAGCGCATCAGGGAGGGCGCAATCATCCGCGAAGCGCTGCTGGAAGCCGGCGGAACCAGGCTGCGCCCGATTTTGATGACGGCTATCGCCACCATTTGCGCGCTGCTGCCGCTCGCTTTGGGCCTAGGCGAAGGCGCGCTGATCTCCACCGGATTGGCTGTCGTCGTCATTGGCGGTTTGGTCACGTCTACGCTGCTCACGTTGATTGTTGTTCCGGTGATGTACGAACTGTTGTATTATTTCAAGGCGAAACGCGAAATCAAGCGGGCGCAACGCCTGGGCAGACGATCATGATCAAGTCAGAAATTTCCGCTTCAATTGCCCGTTTTCCATGGAAAACAACGCGCGCTTGTCTTCGATGACCGTCTCGAGATGGACGGATTTGCCCCAAAGTTCATATACCAGGGGCAGCGTTTTTTCCACGTAGCGGATGTCGAGCTCGATGCCGTCGTATGCGTGTTTGATATACAACTCGCCGTTGTGCAAATAATCGCCGTCTTCGACAAGCAGAGTAGGGAAGCCGCCGTTTACGCGCGAACGGATCAACTGTTCCCGCACGTTTTCCCATTTTTTGTCCGAGATTTTCCATTCGGCGCCTTCCTTTTCAAACACGTAAAGGTCGAGTTCTTCCGTCAGTTGTTTCGTCAAATAATTGCGGATAAAAGAGGTGTCCATGTCAAACTCGCGGACTTCGAACAGTTTTTCCCGTCCCCATCTTTGTTCGATATCCTCGAATATTTTCAAGCCGAGATAGTACGGATTCACCATTAAGCGCGACGGCTGGATAACAGCGGCGTTCAGTTTGGCGTATTCCACCGTTTCCTCCGAAGTCAGATCCAGTTTTCGCAAAATCCGCGCGTGCCAATACGAAGCCCAGCCTTCGTTCATGATTTTTGTCTCGATTTGCGGCCAGAAATAGAGCATCTCTTCGCGCAGGATAGTCAAAATATCGCGCTGCCAATCTTCCAATCCCCGCGCGTGCTCGCAGATAAACCAGATTAAATCTTTGTACGTCCTTTTGGAATCGGGCTGCTTTTCCTTGTGTTCGTCCCGTTGCGCGCCGTCTTTGTCCAAATCCCACAAATCATCATAATCTCCCGGTTTGCCGCCGGGCTGGTTCGGCATCTTTGTTTTCCGCGGTTCGCGCTCATTCCGTCGTTTTTCCTCCTCGGCAATGACGAACGGTTTCACAAGAGAGGGATCGATATGTTCCTGCACGGCCAGCGCCGCGTCGATAAACCGCTCCACCGCTTCGGTGCCATGGATCAGTTCGTACCCTCTGATTCGCTCCGCGGAGGCGGACATGCTTTCGATCATATCGCGGTTGGTATTTTTAAACCGGATGTTGTTTTTGAAAAAATCGCAATGCGCAATCACGTGCGCGGCGATCAGCTTATTTTGCACGAGGGTGTTGCCTTCGAGCAGGAAAGCGTAACATGGATTGGAATTGATCACAAGCTCATAAATTTTCGACAATCCCAAGTCGTATTGCACCTTCATGCGATGAAAGGCTTTGCCGAAACTCCAATGGTTGAAGCGCGTCGGCATTCCGTACGCACCGATTGTATAAATAATATCGGCAGGGCAAATTTCAAAGCGCATCGGATAAAAGTCCAGCCCCAATTCGGTGGCCACTTCGGTGATTTCGGCGATGGCAAGCTCAAGTTGCTTCATTTCGTCGTTCGTCATGCGGCCCGTTCCTCCTTTATCTTTTTTAAAGCAATGTATGTTTGACAATCGATGAATGCCGGAAAACCGCATTTATCATGAAGCGCTGCCGCTTCCGCTTTTGCCTTTGCCGAAAAACGTCAGCATCGCCTTGTATACTTCCCTTTTTTCGCGGATGACGCATGTTTTGAAGCGCGGATGCGAGATATGCTGAAAGGCGTTCATCAATGTGCTGGTGCGGTTGTACTGATTCACTTCCCCATATCCGAACAAGCTGCTTGCTTCCAATAACCGGCCGATCAATTTCTGACAGCGCTCATTGTCGGAGGTCAGATTGTCGCCGTCGGAGAAATGAAACGGGTAGATGTTGTACGCTTCAGGCGGGAATCGTTCGGCTATAATCTCCAGCGCTTTCTGGTATGCGGAAGAACAGATGGTGCCTCCGCTTTCGCCGCGATGGAAAAATTCGTCCTCGCTCACTTCGTTTGCTTCCGTATGATGCGCGATAAAAACAATCTCCACATGCTCGTATTTTTTGCGCAAAAAACGGGTCATCCAGAAAAAGAAGCTGCGCGCGATATATTTTTCGAAATCCCCCATCGAACCGGAAGTGTCCATCATGGCGAGGATAACGGCGTTGGAATGGGGTTTTATCGTTTCCTCCCATGTTTTGAACCGCAAATCTTCAGGCGAGATTCGGCCGATTTGCGGGTGTCCGTCGCGGGCGTTGCGGCGTATGTTGGCCAGGATTGTGCGCTTTTTGTCAATGTTGGCGATGAGCCCTTTTTTGCGCACGTCGTTAAAGCGGATTTCGGATTCATATAGTTGGTGCTTTTGTTTTTCCTGCAGATTGGGCAGCTCCAGTTCGGCAAATACGAGCTCTTCAATTTCTGCCAGCGTTACGTCCGCCTCAAGTATGTCGATGCCCGGCTGATCACCGGCGCCTTGGCTAGCGTCGCCGGAAGCGGGCGCCGAATCTGTCGCCAGCACATCGCCCACTTTCGATTCGCCGTCGCCCTGGCCGATATGCCTGGATTTATTGAAGTTGTAGCGAAACCTGTATTCGTCCAGGCTGCGGATCGGGATTTTGACAACCCGCTTGCCGCTGGACAAAATAATATTTTCCTCGGAAACGAGATCGGGCAAATTTTTTTTGATCGCTTCCCGTATTTTTTCATTGTGCCGCATCTGATCCTGATGGCCTTTACGGTGCAAGGACCAATCCTCGCGGGAGATGATAAACAATGGCTCCGGCAATGTGTACCCCTCCTTCGCTGCTGCAAAATTAGCGCTATCAGTAATAGCGTATGAGCCAAACGGGGAGAAAGTACGGCGCGCATTAAATGGCGTTTGTTTCGATTCCAAATCGAATGCCAATCCAATTGGAATAAATACCATAAGATGTTCGTGGAAAAATGCTATCTCATTTTGTACCAGATCAAGAACCAAACAGTGTATGTTGACTATATTTGACAGGCATCTTGCGTCTTTGGCTTTTGCCAAAGCCTCCCGGATGGCGCCCCTGCAGCTACTTTTTAGCTGTATGGTCGCGCGCAAAATCGCGCTGGATTTTTATATATTACATGCTACAATACTTGCAAAGAGGAAACTCTTGGTGATTTCTTAAGGTGAGGAGATGCTGCATGGTCAACAAAGTAATCGTGAATGCCGATTTGCCGGAAGGAATTATTAGCAGGGAAATATACGGCCATTTCGCCGAACATTTGGGACGGTGCATTTACGAGGGGATCTGGGTCGGCGAAGATTCCGCCATTCCGAACACGAAAGGAATTCGCAACGATGTCGTGGAGGCGCTAAGGCGCATCCAAATTCCCGTGCTGCGCTGGCCGGGAGGCTGTTTTGCCGACGAATATCACTGGAAAGACGGCGTCGGACCACGGGATAAGCGCAAGCGGATGGTCAATACGCATTGGGGCGGAGTCGTCGAAAATAATCATTTCGGCACGCATGAATTTTTTCTGCTTTGCGAAATGCTGGGCTGCGAGCCGTATATCACGGGCAATGTCGGCAGCGGAACCGTTCAGGAGATGCAGGAATGGGTCGAATATATGACCTTCGACGGCGAATCGCCGATGACCGACTGGAGAAAGGCCAACGGACGGGAAAAGCCGTGGCGGCTCAAGTATTTCGGCGTCGGCAACGAAAATTGGGGCTGCGGAGGCCATATGCGCCCGGAATATTACGCCGATGAGTACCGCAGATACCAGACGTATGTGCGCAACTACGGCGAAAACCGTTTATACAAAA
>DASVDB010000064.1 GCA_036381315.1 Bacilli bacterium
TCCGGTATCGATTTCATCGTACCTATGAGGAATTGAAACTCCTGAACTAGCTCCATTGGGTACGATAAAACCTCCTGGATTTCATCGTACCTATGAGGAATTGAAACAATCACTCTCATACAACTCTTTGTATACGTAAGCATTTCGATTTCATCGTACCTATGAGGAATTGAAACCCGGCAGGTAGTCTGCCTCACGTGCGCCATTTGCAGATTTCATCGTACCTATGAGGAATTGAAACGCAAGTCGTACATTGGTAAAGTGCCGAACAACGCTGAGATTTCATCGTACCTATGAGGAATTGAAACTGGAATATCGGGAATAAGTTTCAATGATGGTCGAGGAGAGATTTCATCGTACCTATGAGGAATTGAAACACCAGTGCAAGGATTTGGGCCTCGTCCATATTGATCACGATTTCATCGTACCTATGAGGAATTGAAACACCCGTTTGGCGGACTGATGACGGTGCCCTATTGCGATTTCATCGTACCTATGAGGAATTGAAACGGATTTCCTCGGGATGGGTATCCAGTAGCCAACCATACATGATTTCATCGTACCTATGAGGATCCAAATGAGAAAAAATCGTCCCAAGCAGACGCGATTTTGATTGGTGCCGGGATTATGAGTTCCACATTGGGAGTACTGCTCAAAGAATTAGCGCCGGATTGGGACATTACAATATTCGAGCGGCTTGAACAAGCCGGTCAAGAAAGCTCTAACGAGCGGAATAATTCCGGAAGGGGACATGCCGCATTATGCGAGATGAATTATACAATTGAACAACCCGACGGCACGATAAACAACGATGCTGCGGTTAGAATAAACGAGCGCTTTCAATTGTCGAGGCAGTTTTGGGCTTATCTGGTTGACCGCGAATTGATCGGGGATCCACGCCATTTTATTATGGGTCTGCCTCATATCAGTTTTGTAAAGGGCAAAGAAAATGTTGCATTTTTAAAAAAGCGTTTCGCGGTGTTATCCAAACTAAAGAAATGATTCCATCTTATGGCGAAAGATTATCCGAAAAGCCTGAACTTATTGCCGAGATTCAAACTTCGACAGCGCGCGCGCTTGGCTTGAATCAATCGATTGCCTAGATGAAACCCTGAATTTGCCCGGTGCTCCTACTCCGCCAAAATGAATGTTTCGATCACGTGCTTCACGCCTTGCTCGTTGTTGGAAAGGGTGACGTAGTCGGCGATCTGTTTCAGCTGCGGAACAGCGTTTGCCATCGCCACGCCGAGACCGGCGGCCTCGATCATGTCGCGGTCGTTCCAGCTGTCGCCGATTGCGATCACCTGCTCCATCGCGCAACCGAAATGCCGCGCGAGAAAACTAAGCGCCGACCCTTTCGTGCCTTCCGGGTGCATCACTTCCAAATAATTCGGCTTTGATTTGGTAACGTGCGCACTTGCGCCGAGCAGGCGTTCCAGGTCGGGTTTTAAGCGGTCAAGAGTCGCGGGTTCGTCGATCATCAGCATTTTGGTTATCGGCAGCTTGAGCAATCGGGCGAAATCAGGTTCCACAACGAACGGAATGTTGGATTGTCTGGCGTATGCGGTAACTTTTTCATTATGTTCCCGCGTATACAGGACGTCGTCGCAATACACTTGCAAATGCAGCCCGTGCTTTTGCACCCAGGCGAAAACTTCCCGGGCGATCGCTTCCGGCACGGGGCGAAAATAAAGCGTTTCTTCGTCGGGGACAGTTTTGACGAGCGCCCCTTGATAAGTGATGATCGGCACGTTCAGCTCCAGGCGGGCGGCAATTTGTTTGGCGGAAGCAAACATCCGCCCGGTGGCGAGGGTCACTTCCACGCCTCTCGCTTTAGCCTTGGCCAGCGCCTGCCTGGTCTCCGGGGGAATTGCCAATTCGTCATTCAACAGCGTATCGTCAATATCGATTGCGATCATTTTGTATGCCATTCGTTTACGCTCCTGTTCGTTCATCTGTGCGGTGCGCGTCGTAACGCGCAAGGCGCGCAAGGCGGCGCGCTTGCATCATTCCTAATAATCTCATATAATAGCTTGTAAATCTACACTTCCGCCGAAAATTCGGCGAAGATCAATCACCATAAAATGCGGTGACGGAGAAAAGTAAGCGGACACCATTTCCACAGGGAGGAGACGCCGAAGATTGAGAGCGTCCCGGAAGCTGGGCCGACCGAAGTTCGCTCCCGAGCAGTCTTTTGAAACCGTAAAATGTTCCGCAGTCCCAACGGCGGCAATTTGCGGCGCGTAGGAAAGAACGGCGACCGAACCGTTATTCGGCAAAGCGGGAGCGTGTTTTACGGCAACACGGCGCGTTCCAACAAGGGTGGTACCACGGCCTTTTCGTCCCTTTCGGATGAGGGGCTTTTTTTATGTCTAAAAGTACGGGAGGAATGAACATGAAGCAAAGATTGGAGGCGCTTAAAACGGAGGCGCTGCAGGCGCTAAACCGGATTGAAAGCGCGCAGGATTTGAATGATTTCCGTGTAAAATATTTGGGCAAAAAGGGCGCGTTAACCGAAATTTTGCGGGGCATGGGCGCGTTGTCCGCCGCAGAACGCCCGGTGATCGGGCAGTTGGCCAACGACGTAAGAGCGGCGATCGAGCAAGCGATCGACGAATTGCAGGAAAAATTCCGGCGCGAAGCGACCCGCGAACGGCTGGCCGCCGAAACGATCGATGTGACGCTTGCGGGGCGCAGGAAAACATTGGGGGCGATTCACCCGCTGCAGCGCGTCATTCAGGATATTGAAGACATTTTTATCGGCATGGGCTATAAAATCGCGGAAGGTCCGGAAGTGGAAACCGATTATTACAATTTTGAGGCGCTGAATCTGCCGAAAGACCATCCGGCGCGGGATATGCAGGATTCGTTCTACATTACGGACGAGATCTTGCTGCGCACGCAAACGTCGCCGGTGCAAATTCGCACTATGGAAGCGATGAAGGGCGAAGTTCCGGTGAAAATCATTTGTCCCGGCAAAGTGTTCCGCCGTGATGACGACGATGCCACGCACTCTTTTCAATTTATGCAGATTGAAGGTCTGGTCATCGACAAAAACATTCGCATGAGTGATCTGAAAGGGACTTTGCAGCAGTTCGTAAAGGAAATGTTCGGCTCCGCCACGAAGATCCGCCTGCGTCCCAGCTTTTTCCCGTTTACCGAGCCGAGCGCGGAAGTGGACGTAACCTGCGTGCATTGCGGCGGTTCGGGATGCAGGGTGTGCAAGCAATCCGGCTGGCTGGAAATCCTGGGCTCCGGCATGGTCCATCCGCGCGTTTTGGAGATGGGCGGCTATGATCCCGGCGTCTACAGCGGATTTGCTTTCGGCATGGGCGTGGAGCGCATTGCCATGCTGAAATACGGCGTGGACGATATCCGCCATTACTACACCAACGATTTGCGTTTTCTGCAGCAGTTCGTACGGATTTAAGAGAAAAGGGGTTATCAAGATGAAAGTTTCCTACCATTGGCTGTCGGAGTATGTCGATCTGTCCGGCTACAGCGCGCGGGAATTGGCGGACAAACTGACCAGAAGCGGCGTTGAAGTCGATGCGGTGGAGCAGTTGGACAAAGGCGTAACAAACGTGGTTGTCGGTCTTGTCAAATCGCGCGAGCGGCATCCCGACGCGGACAAATTGAGCGTTTGCGTTGTTGACGCCGGAACCGGCGAAGATTTGCAGATCGTCTGCGGAGCGAAAAACGTCGCCGCCGGGCAAAAAGTTCCGGTTGCCCTGATCGGCGCCAAACTGCCGGGCGGCTTGCACATTAAAAAAGCGAAGCTGCGCGGCGTTGAGTCGCATGGCATGATCTGCTCCGCGAAGGAACTTGGCTTAAACGACAAACTTTTGCCGAAAGAGATTCAGGAAGGCATTCTGGTGCTGCCGAATGACGTAACCATCGGCGCCGACATCCACGATGTGCTGGGGCTTTCCGATGAAGTGCTGGAGCTCGATCTGACGCCGAACCGCTCCGATTGTTTGAGCATGATCGGGGTTGCCTACGAGATTGCCGCCATTATCGACTGCGACGTGCGTTTGCCGGACGAGCAAGCGGGACTTGGCGAAACAGGGAAAAAAGCATCCGATCTTTTCAGCGTAAGCATCAGCGCGCCCGAACAGTGTCCCGGCTACACGGCAAGATATCTGGAGAATGTAAAAATCGGCCCGTCGCCGTTATGGATGCAAAACCGTTTGATGGCCGCGGGAATCCGCCCGATCAACAATATTGTCGATATTACGAACTATGTCATGCTGGAATACGGACAGCCCTTGCACGCCTTTGACGCGCACAAGCTTGCCGCGGGCCGCATCGACGTGCGTCTGGCCAAGGCGGGTGAAGAAATCGTCACGCTTGACAATGCGACGCGCAAATTGGAGCCCCATATGCTGGTGATTGCGGATGGCGAGAAGCCGATTGCCGTTGCCGGCGTCATGGGCGGGGCAAATTCCGAAGTTACGTCCGAAACGACGGCGATATTGCTTGAATCGGCGCATTTTGCCGGCAGTTCCGTTCGCAAAACCTCACGCGAGTTGGGGCTTCGTTCGGAAGCTTCCCTAAGGTTTGAAAAGGAAATAAACCCTGATTTTGTCATCCCGGCGTTAAACCGCGCCGCCTCCTTGATGGCGCAATATGCCGGAGCGACGGCAGCAAACGGGGTCGTTGCCGCCGGCACATTGGAAAAACAGCCTGCCGTCGTCGAATTGTCGCTTACCAAAGTGAACAACTACCTGGGCACGCAACTTTCCGGAAAAGAGGTGGCGGCGATCTTCCGCCGTTTGCATTTTGCCTTTGCGGAAACGGAGGATAGCCTATATCGGGTGCAAGTTCCCAATCGCCGCGGGGACATTTCCCTGGATGTCGATTTAATCGAAGAGATTGCCCGTCTCCACGGATACGATGAAATTCCGCTGACGCTGATGAGCGGCGTAACGACGCCGGGCACCCTGACAAAAGCGCAAACGGTGCGCCGCTCGTTGCGCAAACTATTGACCGATCAGGGATTGTGCGAAGCGGTCAACTACTCGGTCACGCATCCGGGCAACGCGGAGAGATTTCCCGGATTGTATCCGGATGCCGTGCCGATTGCGTTGTTCATGCCGATGAGCGAAGACCGCAGCGTCTTGCGCACCAGCCTGATCCCGCAATTGCTTGAACAGGCGGCGTATAACCGCAACCGCGGCGCGCAAGACATTGCGATGTTTGAAATCGGCAACGTATTTTTGGCGAAGGAAAAACGAATATCCGCATTGCCGCAGGAAAAAACGCTGCTCGGCATGTTGCTTGCCGGCGGCAGGTCGTCCGCCCATTGGGCGGGCAAACAGGAACCCGTTGATTTTTACGATCTGAAAGGGATTATCGAAAATCTCCTCGCCTTTTTGGGCATAACCGACGCCGAATTCATGCCGGCGGCTCCGACGGGCATGCATCCGGGCCGCACCGCGGAAGTGCATGGCAAACGTGCCGACGGAAAATCCGTACGGCTCGGCATGTTGGGCCAGCTGCATCCCGAACTTGCGGAAAAGTATGATTTGAAAGACACATTTGTCGCGGAATTGGAGTTGCATCCGCTATACGCGCTTACATCCTCCGCCGTCATGTATCGGGCGTTGCCGCGCTATCCGGCGGTTTCCCGTGATATCGCGGTTGTTGTGGAGGCCAAGACGGCGGCCAAAGACTTGCTTGCCGCTGTAAAATCAGCCGCCGGGGCGCAGCTTGAATCCGCGGAAGTGTTCGATGTGTATGCCGGCGAACGGTTGGGCGCAGGGCGAAAAAGCATCGCGTTATCGCTAGTGTTCCGTCATCCCGAGCGGACGTTGACAGATGAGGAAATTTCCGATATGATGCAGAAAATTATCGCCAGCCTGGAACAAACATTTCACGCGCAACTTCGCTCTTGAAGCAGGAACCGGCGCTCATTTCGCCGAAATATTTTATGGACAATCAGGATCGCTAGGCGCATCACGGTTGATTCGGGGAGGTTTTACGCGATGAATGATGCGGAAAAGACGAGGGTAACCGTTGATATTTATGGCATGCAATACAGATTAATGGGCAATTCGAGCACGGAATATATGCAAAAGGTAGCCGGACATGTCAACGAGCAGATGAACAAGATTGCCAAAGGCCATCCTCGCCTGGATCTGCCGCGGATTGCCGTGCTTGCCGCAGTGAATGTGGCCGACGAATATTTTCGGATGAAAGAGCAATGGGAAGAGCGCCTGAACGATCAGGAAGTCCGCGAGTGGCAGCAAAAATACAGCAAGTTGGAGCAAGCGCACAACGCTTTATTGCGCGAGCGGGAGACGGCAGCCGCCAAGCCGCCGGGCGACTGTGAAGAATGCGCCCGTTTGCGCGAAGAGCTGGCCAAATTGCAGGAAGAATATGAAAAATTGCAGAATGAATACAATGAATGGATACAATTGACGGAAAATGAATGAATGGATTAAAACGGCGGCCGACAATCTCAATGCGCTTGATTGGGCCATTATCGTTCTTGCGGCGGCAAGCCTGATCATAGGCTATATCCGCGGTTTTGTGCGCCAGCTTTTGTCTGTGGCCGGTTGGATAATCGCCTATTTGGCGGCGCATTCGTTTTACGAAAAGCTTTCGCATATGCTGCAAAAATCGGCGCCGCTTGCCGCGTGGAAAGAGTACGACCAATACGCCTTTATGGTGGAAGGGCTGAAACTGGATCGCTATGTCTATAATGCGGTCGCTTTCGCGCTTCTGTTTTTCGGCGTTAAATTTCTGCTATCTATTTTTGCCCGGATTTTCGATTTGCTCGCGAACTTGCCGGGCATTGCCTTTTTCAACAAGTGGGGCGGCGTGCTTTTGGCGTTTTCCGAGACGGTTATCGTTTTCGTGATTGCCGTCAACGTGATGAATGCCATCCCGGCGACACAGGTGCAGCATTTGCTGACAAACTCAAAAATTGTTACGTGGTATATGGAAAACGCTCCCGCGGCAACCGAATGGCTAAAGGTGATGTGGAACAAATAGTCCGCGTGTTTTGGGATAGACGCAATTGGACGAGATTTATGCCCATTAAATTGTTAAAATACGGCAAAGTCGTCTGGTCGCTGCGCGATCATCGCTCCGCGGTCGTGCAAAAAGGCGAATTTGCGGTCGCGGTCGAACCGCTGTCAGTATATGTTTGTCCGACGTTGGATTTTTCCGATGCCATCGCGGGCGTTTGCCAAATATGTCTGGCTGGAACTGGCGAATCTGGACGGCGTATTCAGCGATAACTGCCTCGATTTGTCCGCCGGTGAACAACGGACCGTTTATTTGCGGAAAAATACGCTGTCTCAGCGCGCGACGTCTGCACAACTGGCTCGCGAATTGCTCGTATACAGCGCTTACGATATCGCGGAATAACACGGAAAAGGGCAGACATGACGCCGTATGGCGGCATTGCCTGCCCTTGCAACGCGATATTTCCAAAATCCTTACTCAACGACCAGTTTCGTTTTCATATCGGCATGCCCCGTGCCGCACGGAACGCTGCACTTGATTTCATAGGTGCCCGGTTTTTCCGGTGTGATGACGACACTTTTCTTGTTCGGGTCCAGATTGAATCCAAGTTCTTTGCTTTCCGCCCCGTGAACGCCTTCCTGTTCGTCAAGCGTAATCTTTACCGGTTCGCCTGCCTTAACGTGGTATTCTTCCTGATCGTACTTGAAATTGGATGCGTGCAGTACGATTTCTGTATTCGCCGTGGCGTTTGTATTGTCGGAAGCCGCAGAGTTGTCGTCTTTGTTGCCTCCACATGCGGCGAGTGACAGTATCAAAGCCGCAGAAACAAGAGCAAGTGCTGCTTTTTTCATCGCGATTCCCCTCCAATTGAGATTGATTCTTATTCGTATCTGACAGTATTTATCTTAACAGATCGTGTCCTGATAGTTGTGACAAAATTGTGAACTTATTGACGGAAGTATGAACAAAAAAGGCCCGTTTCCGCAAAGCATGCACTAGCTTGCGGGAACGGGCCTTGCCGGAAAGAAATAGCGATTGTCGGGCTTACTTTGCTGTTTCGTTGCGGCCCCCGTTTTTTCCGGCTTCAAAGGGGTTGCTGATGGGTATAAACAAGTCGATAATCCCGATCACCAGCGCCGCCAAAATCGCACCGATCCAGGTGACTCTTACGCCGCCGACGACAAATTGCGCCAACCAAATGACCAACGCGCTGACGGCGAAGCCGACAATCCCCCGGCCAAACGGGGTAATCCGCTTGCCCCAGATGCCTTCAATGACCCAGCCGATCAAAGCGATGACCAGAGCAAGGAACAATGCGCTCCAAAAGCTGCCGACAGTAAATTGAGGAACAACAAATCCGACAAACATCAGTACAAGCGCCGCAACAATGAAACGGACAATTTGACCAAGGAAATTCATCCTGATTATTCCCTCCTGTATCCTGATCACATTTTCGTGCCTGTTAATCGGTGCCGACTTATTTTTCCCCGACAGTTTAAGTCCATGCAAGGGATTATCCGGCACAGCTTTAAAAGCGGATCAAGTTGCCGGAAAAATAGCTTCCTTGCCGACGGTTGGTTATAATATGGACAGAAATAAGTTGACGGAATGCTAAGGAAAGTGAACGAAGCGTGAATGAAAAATTGCTGCATATGCTGGAATTCGATAAAATCATCCGCAAATGCGCCGCGTTCGCCGCGACTTCTCTCGGGAAAGAACTGGTAACGGCGCTTGTGCCGTCGCCCGATTTGCAAGAGGTGAAGCGGCGTTTAACGGAGACGGATGAAGCAAGCCAGGTAATCCGGCTGAAAGGAGGAGCGCCGTTTGGCGGTATCCGCGATATCAGGGCGGCGGTAAAACGCGCGGCGAAAGGCGGCGTCATTTCGCCGCATGACTTGCTCGATATCGCCAATACGGCGGCTGCGGGGCGGAAACTGAAGCGTTTTTTATTGTCCGTGCATGACGATAAACCGATCCGATCGATTGCCGCGTTGGCTGCGCAATTGGCGGAATTGAAACCGCTCGAAGCATCGATTCAAAGCTGCATTGACGACTCCGGCCAGATTTTGGACAGCGCTTCCGCCGAACTCGCCCATATCCGAAGCGACATACGCGCAGGCGAAGCGCGGGTGCGGGAGAAGCTGGAACAAATGGTGCGCAGCCATTCGCTGCAGAAAATGCTGCAGGAACAATTGATCACCATTCGCAATGACCGCTATGTGATTCCCGTCAAGCAGGAGTACCGCGGACAAATCGGCGGCATCGTGCATGACCAGTCGGCTTCGGGCGCAACGTTGTTTATCGAACCGGAAGCGGTCGTCGCGTTGAACAACAAGTTGCGGGAGCTTACCTTGCGCGAGCAAAAAGAAATCGAAAAAATACTCGCCGCGCTTTCCGCCAAAGTCGGGGAGGAGTCGGATTCGCTGTTGGCAAACGCCGATCTGTTGGCCCGGCTGGACTTTATTTTTGCCAAAGCCGAGTACGCCCGGGCGATTCAGGCGACGCTGCCGGTCATGAACGACAGAGGCTTTTTTAAACTGAAAAAATCCCGCCATCCGCTCATCACAGGCGAAGTCGTTCCGATTGACGTCGAGCTCGGAAACGCCGCTTATTCCATGATCATTACGGGGCCGAATACCGGCGGGAAAACGGTCACGCTAAAGACGGTCGGGCTTCTGCACGTCATGGCCATGGCCGGAATGTTTATCCCTGCGGAAGACGGCAGCCAACTTTGCGTGTTTGATGCCATCTTTGCCGACATTGGGGACGAGCAGAGCATTGAGCAGAACTTGAGCACGTTTTCCAGCCATCTGACGAATATCATTTCCATTTTGCGGGAGATGACGCCCAAAAGTCTCGTTTTGCTGGATGAGGTTGGGGCGGGCACCGATCCCGCCGAAGGCTCGGCGCTCGCCATCGCGATTTTGGAACATATCCATGCAACGGGCTGCCGCCTGATTGCCACCACGCATTACAGCGAGTTAAAAGCGTACGCATACAACCGCAAAGGAGTAGTCAACGCCAGCATGGAATTTGACGTGCAGACGTTGAGCCCCACTTACCGGTTGCTGATCGGCATACCCGGACGCAGCAATGCGTTTGCGATCGCCGAAAGGCTGGGGCTGCCGAAACGGATTATCGCGAGCGCGCAAAGCCAGGTCGGCGAAGAGGATCAACGGGTTGACAGCATGATTGCTTCCCTGGAGGCGAATCGGCTCGGCGCGGAGGCCGAGCGGCAATCCGCGGAACAATTGCGCAGGGAATTGGAGCGGATGAAGCAAGAGCTTGCCGAAGAACGCCGCAAATGGGAAGATGAACGGGAAAAAAGGCTGGCCAAAGCCATCCGCGAAGCGGATGAACTGGTGGCGAAAGCAAAGCGCGAAGCGGCAGCCGTCATTGCCGATTTGCGGCGAATGGCCCTGGAAGAAGGCGCGTCCATCAAAGAGCACAAATTGATCGAGGCGAAACGGAAGCTTGAGCAGGCCGCACCGGAGCTTCCGCGCAAAAAGCCTGGGAAAAACGGCGGAAAAGCAATCAGGGTGAATCCCGGCGATGAAGTGCTCGTAACGCATTTGGGGCAAAAAGGGCATGTCGTTGAATTGGCCGGTCCCAAAGAAGCCGTCGTGCAACTCGGCATTATGAAAATGAAAGTGGACATCGCCGATTTGGAACTTGTCGCGGAGCAAGCGCCGCAAAAACAATGGGAGCGCGTTGCCGCGGGCATAAAACGCACCCGCGACGAACACGTGCGCACGGAGCTCGATCTGCGGGGCATGTCGCTTGCCGACGCGCTATCGGAAGTGGAAAAATTTTTGGATGAAGCGTTTTTGGCGAACTTGCATACGATCAGCATCATCCACGGCAAAGGCACGGGCGTGCTGCGCGGCGGCATTCAGGAGCATTTGCGCCGGCACAAGCATGTCAAAAGCTACCGGCTCGGCAACTACGGCGAGGGCGGCGCGGGCGTGACCGTTGTGGACCTGGCGTAAACATCCGTTTTGAAACCGGACTTGTGGCGCAAGCGTAAAAATGGGTAGGTTACGCTACAAGAGGTGAGAAAATGGATAACGGCGAAGTGGACCGTATGCTGAGCTATCCGTTTCTGGAGACGATCGCTTTTTTTTCCGTGACAATCCTAACTCTCATCGTGTTTCTTTCTGTTTTCGAATTCGTAACAACATACAACAATTGGGAAGAAATCAAGCGCGGAAACGTCGCGGTGGCTTTGGCGACAGGCGGCAAAATTTTCGGCATCTGCAACATTTTCCGGTTTGCGATTGCGCACAACGACTCCGTTTATCATGCGCTTGTCTGGGGAATCTTCGGCTTTATTTTATTGTTGGTCGCTTACTTTTTATTCGAATTTTTGACTCCGGCCTTTAAAATCGATCAGGAAATTAAAGGCGACAACCGCGCAGTGGGGTTCATCTCGTTCACGATTTCGGTTGCGCTTTCTTATGTGATCGGGGCCAGCGTCATATAAGCGGGAAGGTACATCCCAGGAAAGGAACGGTTGGCGATGAAATATTTGCCCAAAACGTTATACTTGTTGGCCATTGTTTTTATCATTATCGGCATTGTATATTTTATTCAGCACACGTAAGGAGTCCGAATCATGAGCAAAAGGCAAATTTGTCCGTGGTGCGCCACGGAAATCGTATGGGATGAGGAAATCGGGCCGGAAGCGTACTGCCCGCATTGTTTCAACGAGTTGGGCGAATACCGCACGGTGCATGTCGAGCTGGATCCCCCCGACAAGGTTGATGATGACGGGAAAAAGGACAACAAACCCGGCTCGGTGATTCAATTTCCGGCAACCGCCAAAAATCCGTCCGGCGAGGTGAAAAAAGGGCTGATCGATTGGGACAACTTGACAGTAAAGGAACTGGGCGTTGTCCGCTTCGCCGAAGCCGTGCAAGCGTTGATCGATGCGCAGGACGAAGCTCCGGAATGCCCGCATTGCCGGGAATTGATGCTCCGCATCGGGACGCGCACGGTTGCGGAAAGCGAGTTTACTCCGCTTGTTCCCGCCGAATTGACGAAGCCGGTTTTGCCCGGGCCTTTCAAGCTGGATTTGTTTGTATGCCCTTCCTGCTTCCATATTTCGACTTTTTTGGCCAAAACGGATCGCGTAAACATGATTGACTCTTTTTTCGACCGGTAAAAATAACTCCAGCGAGGGTTATTTTTATGCAAGGGGAATGCTTGTGCAGAAACAAAAAAAGAAGCTCGGCAGACAAGCTGTGCTGCTCCTTTCCGTGCATGGCATGTTTGCCGCTGCCAATACATTTTCCGCGGTGTTTGTGAATGTGTACCTATGGAAAATCAAGCATGATTTCGCCTTGATCGGTTGGTTTGTCCTGGCAGGTCAGGCGCTGTCGGCGGCGACCTTTTTAGCGGCGGGCAAATGGGCGAAGGAAGGCAATAAAATGAATATCCTGCGGGTGGGCGTTGCGGTTTCCGCGCTGTTTTATCTCGTTATTTTGCTGCTGGAAAAAGACGCCGCCCGTTTTGCCGTGTTGCTAGGCGTCCTGCAGGGAACTTCGCTCGGGTTGTTTTGGCTTGCGTTCAATGTGGTCTATTTCGAAATCACAAATCCGGACAATCGCGACAGGTTCAACGGCTGGGCGGGATTTCTCGGTTCGGCGGCGGGGGCGGTCGCTCCCTGGGCGGCGGGCTTTTTGATCACCAAGATCGACGACAAGATCGGTTATCGCGTCATTTTTGCCATTTCGTTGGGGATTTTTCTGGCGGCGGCGATTGCGAGCTTTTTTCTCAAAAAACACAAAATTGCGGGAAAATTTAATTGGCGGTACGTGCCGGATCTGCTGCAGGACCAACGCAACCAGTGGCGGCGGGTCATTCCGGCATTGGCGGCGCAAGGCGTCCGCGAAGGGGTGTTTGTCTTCGTCATCGGCCTGCTCGTTTACGTAGAGACAAAGAGCGAACTGAAACTCGGCAATTATTCGCTGATCACATCCGCCGTTTCCACGTTCAGCTATTGGTACATCGGCAAAAAACTGCGGCGCAAATTCCGCGGCGCCGGAATGTTGTTTGGAACGCTCGCCATGATCGCGGTCATCTTGCCGTTTTTCTGGAAATTCAATTTTGCCATGCTGCTCCTGTTCGGGATTGGCACGGCGCTGTTTTATCCGCTGTTTGCGATTCCGATGACATCCTCGGTGTTCGATTTGATCGGCGCCAATGAACAGTCGGCCCGCCACCGCGTCGAGCTCATCATTATGCGGGAGTTGGGGCTGAATGCCGGGAGGATGCTCGGGACAATCGGCTTCATCGCGTTAGTGTCGGTGACGCGGTCGCCCACGGCGATCAATTTTTTTCTGCTCGCGATCGGTTCGGCGCCTGTGCTCTCCTGGTTTTTCCTGCGCAACGGGCTTCTCGGCAAAAGGGCTCGGGTTGACAACAGTTAATAATCCGATAAAATAAGTAGGTATAAACAGGCGAAAAAGGGGTGTAGGCAAGATGGCGAAAGTGGTGGACAATATAACGCAGTTGATTGGCGATACACCCGTAATCCGATTGCATCGCATTGTGCCGGAGGGTGCGGCGGAAGTTTGTGTAAAGCTGGAATATTTTAATCCGAGCGGCAGCGTAAAAGACCGGGCTGCCTATAATATGATCGCGCGGGCTGAACAGGAAGGCATCTTAAAGCCGGGAGCGACGATCATCGAGCCGACGAGCGGCAACACCGGGATCGGGCTGGCGATGAATGCGGCGGCCAAAGGATATCGCGCGATCCTTGTAATGCCGGACAATATGACGAAAGAACGCATCAATTTGCTCAAGGCATATGGCGCCGAAGTGGAACTCACGCCCGCGGCCGAACGGATGCCGGGCGCGATACGCCGGGCGCAGGAGTTGAAGGAACAAATCCCCGGCAGTTTTATCCCGCAGCAATTTGAAAATCCGGCCAATCCGGACATTCACCGGATTACGACGGCGAAAGAAATTTTGGAACAAACGGACGGCAGGCTCGACGCGTTTGTCGCTTCTTCGGGGACGGGCGGAACCGTAACCGGGACGGGAGAAGAATTGAAAAAGGCGCTTCCCGATTTAAAGGTGTACGTGGTCGAACCGAAAGGCTCGCCGGTGCTTTCCGGCGGAAAACCGGGCCCGCATAAACTGGTTGGAACAAGCCCCGGCTTTATTCCGAAAATCCTGAATATGAACGTTTTCGATGAAATCATTCAGGTCGCGGATGAAGACGCTTTGCAGACGACACGCGAACTGGCGGCGAAAGAAGGCATTTTGGTCGGTCCTTCGTCCGGCGCGACCGTCTGGACGGCTATCCAGGTGGCGAAAAAATTGGGCGAAGGCAAGCGCGTCTTGTGCATTGCGCCGGATACGGGCGAACGGTATATGAGCATGGGGATTTTTGGCGTATTGGCATAACGCAAGCGGCGGGCCGTCTTTCATGAGGCGGCCTGTTTTTATTTGATTGTGATTGCATAAATATACAGAAAAACGTATAATTATAGAGATAGAAATTCGGCTTTGCCATGCCTGGGCATTTGCGGAAAGCTGAAGCGCACAAGGAGGAATAGTGATGAAGACGATATATGACCCGGTTATCCCCGATAAGAGTTCGCTGCAAGCGTTGTATGAATTAACCATAAATCCGGACGCAAGCGGCAAACATTTTGACGAATGGTACGAGGCGGTGAAATCTGGCAGTTGGCGCGCCGTTTCCGTGTATGAAGACGGGATATTGACAGGCTTTGGCCGGATCATTTGCGACGGAAGCGACCATGCGGCCATTGCCGATGTGATCGTAGCGCCGTCGCGGCAATTTTCCGATATCCGTGCAAACTTGTTAAAATTGCTTAAAGCGGAATGTAAATTTTCGGCAAATCCGTTTTTTAAACGCCCATATCATCCATTTGAAGATTTGCAGAATCAAGAAAACCGTTGTAATATGTAAGAATAATAATTCTAGCTGGTGGCCGGGAGGTTCGCTCCATGAATGAACTGAAGCTGAAAATTCTTGAGTTGCTGCGGGAAGATGCAAGATATGATGCGGCGCTGATTTCGACCATGTTGGGAGTGCCGGAAGCGGAAATCGCCGCGGCGATCAGGGAATTGGAAGAAGACCGGACAATCGTCAAATACGCTACGGTAATCAATTGGAGCAAAATTGACGACGAAAAGGTAACCGCGTTGATCGAAGTGCAGATCACGCCCGAACGCGGTCGCGGATTTGACGCGTTGGCAGAGCGAATCTACCTGTTCCCGGAAGTGAAAAGTGTATTTTTGATGTCGGGCGCATACGATCTCTTGGTGGAGATTGAGGGCAAGTCGCTTAAAGAAGTGGCGGGATTCGTATCCACCAAGTTGTCTACTTTGGATTCGGTTATATCCACGAAAACGCATTTTATCCTGAAGAAATATAAACAGGATGGAATTATTTTCGAAGAACATGAAGGCGACCACCGCCTGCCGATTTCGCCGTAAAGGAAGAATGCCATGATCAGGCAGAATGAAACACCCACGAAAGTTAAATCGATGCAGGATTATTTGAATCCGCGAGTGAGAGATATTCCGCCGTCCGGAATCCGCAAATTTTTTGACCTTGCCGTGGCCAGCAAGGATGTGATCTCGCTGGGCGTCGGCGAACCGGATTTTATTACTCCCTGGCATGTCCGGGAGGCGTCCGTTTATGGTCTGGAACAAGGCAAAACAACCTATACGCCCAATGCGGGCCTCCCTGAACTCAGGGAATTGATCGGAGAGTATTTGTACAATTCGTTTCATGTCCGCTATGAACCGTCCAACCAGATTATCATAACGGTCGGCGGCAGCGAAGCAATCGATCTGGCGCTGCGCGCTTTGGTTGCTCCGGGCGACGAGGTGCTGCTGCATGAACCGACGTTTGTCGCTTACAGCCCGATCATCTCCATTACCGGGGGACGGACGGTTCCGATCGAAACGTTTGCCAAAGACAATTTCAAGCTCACTCCCGAATCGTTAAAGGCTCATTTGACGCCAAAATCAAAAGTGCTTATTTTGGGCTTTCCGAACAATCCGACCGGCGGCGTCATGACGTACGAGGATTGGCTGCCGATCGCCAAAATCGTCGAGGAACACGATTTGCTGGTGATCACGGACGAAATTTATGCGGAACTCACCTATGGACAAAAACATACAAGTTTCGCGTCGCTGCCGGGGATGCAGGACCGTACCGTGCTGATCAGCGGTTTTTCCAAAGCGTTTGCCATGACGGGATGGCGGCTCGGTTATGCGTGCGGGCATCCCGATATTATCGCGGCTATGCTGAAAGTGCATCAATACACGATCATGTGCGCGTCGCATATGGCGCAACTGGCGGGAATCGAGGCGCTAAAAAACGGCATGGAAGAAAAAGACCGCATGGTCGAATCGTATAATCAGCGGCGCCGTTTGGTCGTCAAAGGGTTTCGCGACATCGGGCTGGAATGTCACGAACCGATGGGCGCGTTTTATGCGTTTCCATCCATCGCTTCAACCGGGCTTTCGTCCGAGCAATTTGCGCAACGGTTGCTGGTTGAGGGCAAAGTTGCCGCCGTTCCGGGCAACGTTTTCGGGCTCGGGGGAGAAGGCTTTATCCGCTGCTCATATGCCACCTCGGTTGCCCAGCTCACCGAAGCGTTGGAACGAATCGGAAAATTTGTGCAAAAAATTAGGACATTTTAAATATTAGCAGGAAAACCGACCGTCGACGGAGAAAGTAAAAATAAGCTGAAATTTGTCGGCAACAGCTTATACAGAATGTGATTCGTCTTTCTGATGTTTGAACGTCTGCAAGTCGGAACTGTTCGAACAAGGGGGGAACACAAAATGGCGGTCGCAAAAAATACATCCATCAAGCCTGAACGTATGCTTCCCGCGCTGGCGATGCTGGACGAGGAAATCGGCTACCTGCGAAAGCGCATGGAACGGCTGATCGTAGTTGAACAATCATTTACTGCCGAGAGAGTAATACAGATTAGTCGGCAGCTGGATGAGAAAATCAACGAATATATAAGGCGAGCAAAAAAGAGCCGTTGACGCGGCTCCTTTTTGTTGCGCTTTTTATATTATGCTATGATAGTTTTGAGGATGCGGCATTGCCGCGCAATGCTTGGGAGGAACCAACCATGAAGATTTACACGCGGTCGGGAGACCATGGAAAGACTTCGGTTATCGGGGCCAGAGTGGATAAGGACGACTGCAAAATCGAGGCCTATGGCACGATAGACGAGTTGAACAGCTTTGTCGCGCTGGCGGCGGCGACGCTATCTGCCGGACCATGCGGCGATTTGCAAGCGCCGCTTACGGAAATTCAGCATGAATTGTTTGACTGCGGGGCGGATTTGGCATACGCCGAATCGGGCAAACATCCCTTTAAAGTAAATGCGGAAATGGTGAAAAAATTGGAGGGATGGATTGACCGATATACGGAGGAGTGCCCGCCGATCAAAAAATTTATATTGCCGGGCGGAAGCGAACCGGCAGCCCTCTTCCACGTTTGCCGAACGGTCTGCCGGCGGGCGGAGCGGCAGACGGTCGCATTGAGCAAGCGGGAAGACGTCAATCCCGAAGTTTTACGCTATCTAAACCGGCTTTCCGATTTGTTTTTTGTTTTGGCCCGCGTCGCCAATGTGCGTCTCGGCGTCGCCGATGTTGCGTATGTGCGCAGCGCCGATGTGTTTTGAGGCTTTTTGCATGGATGCGGCTGAACCGTTGCGTTTTCGCGTGAGCGGGCGGGAAGACGGATGGCTGCTTAAAACGGTGCTGAGAAGCAAGTTGCGGTTGTCGCGAAAACTGCTCAGCAAGTTGAAACGTTCGGAAACCGGCATTTTGCTCAACGGATCGCGCGCCTGGGTAAACGTTCCCGTCAAGGCGGGCGATCTGATCGAAGTCCATCTGCCCGTGGAGCAGTCCACCGATATTTTACCGCAGCCAATTCCGTTTCGGATCATTTTCGAAGACGCCCATCTGCTCATTGTGGACAAGCCAGCCGGCATCGTGGTGCATCCGACGCACGGGCACTATATCAATACGCTTGCCAACGGCGTCGTTCACTATTGGCGGGAAAAAGGCGAAATATGCCGCTTCCGGCCCATTCACCGGCTGGATCAGGAAACTTCGGGCGTCTTGGCCATTGCCAAATCGCAGTATGCCCACCAGCAAATCTCCTTGCAGATGCAAGCCGGGACGATGGAAAAAGCCTATCTGGCGATTGCGCATTCCGTTCCGCCGGCAAAACAGGGAACCGTTGACGCGGCAATCGGCCGGGATCCGGCAAATCCCCGCATGCGTATCATTATGCCAAACGGCTACCGGGCAATTACGCATTATGCCGTGCAGGAAGTTTACGGTTGTCCGCCTGCGGCGTCGCTCATCAGGCTGCGGCTGGAAACGGGGCGCACCCATCAAATTCGCGTCCATTTGCGGCATCTCGGCTGCCCGTTGGTTGGCGACAAACTGTATGGAGCTGCGTCGTTGCCAAACGAAGAACAGCGGCGTTTGCCCGACGGCTTAATCGGCCGGCAGGCTTTGCACGCCGCGAGTTTGGCGTTTCATCATCCGCTTACCGGCGATCGCATGCGTTTTTCCGCAAATTTGCCCGAAGATATGGAACGGCTCATCGCCCAATTGCGCACAGATTGATCAAAACCAATTTGTCATTTGATCCCATTTGGAGGTGTCGACAATGAAAGTGAAAATCTATCAAAATCCGCGCTGCACATCTTGCCGCAAGGCTGTCAAGTGGTTAAGCGATCATCAGATTGAAGCGGAAAAAATTCCGATTATCGAGCAACCGCCGAATATAAACGAACTCAAGCAAATCATTGCGAATAGCGGGCTGGATGTTGCCAAGCTTTTTCACAAATCGGGAGCGGCGTACCGCGCGTTTCCGAAAGACAAGCTGCGGGAAATGACGGAAGAGGAGCAGATCGCGCTGCTCGCTGCGGACGGAAATTTGCTGAGACGTCCGATTATTACCGGCGACGGCAAGGCAACGGTTGGTTTTAATGAAATAGAGTATGCGAAAACCTGGGGCGCATGAGAGCGTGAACCGACTGATGAAGCGCGTTTTCCCGGGAAATAATGCTTTATGCACGTATGGTGAGCAACCGGACCGCAAGCGCATATAATGGCTGAAACAAGACGGGAAGGAACGAAGCCATATGGGCTTGTTTATGTTATTATGGTGGTTGATTACCATCATCGCATTATTTTGGGTTTATTCCGATGCTTCCCGGAAGAAAGGCGCCAACATCGGCTGTTTGTGGACGCTGGTTGTGTTCATTTTGGGCCCGCTGGGTTTTATCGCTTACTTGATCGTGCGGAATGCCGATTAGAGCAAATTTCTATATTTATGTAACCTTTTTCCGAAACGGCGCGTCTATGAATTTGAAAAACAGACGGAATCGGCAAAGCCGGGAAAGGGGTTATGTTGATGAATGCGAAAAAAACGCTGTTTGTCGTCGTGGCGGCGGCGTTGGCATTGTTTATTGCCCTTCCTTTTGTCAATGGCGACAGGGAACATGCGGGCGGAAACAATTCCGTTTTTGCCCAAAGCGACAACACGGACGCAAGAACGCGCACGATATCGGTAACCGGAGAAGGAGAAATCAAAGTGGAGCCGGATGTCGCTTATGTGTCGATCGGCGTGCAGACCGAGGCGGCCACCGCCAATGAGGCGCAAACAGCCAATGCCGACGCTTTTGCGGATTTGCAAAAAATGTTGGCGAATTATGCGGTGGACAAGAAAGACATCAAGACAACGAATTTTTCCGTACAACCGCAGTATCAATATGGCGAAAACCAAAAGCCGAAAATTGTCGGTTATACCGCCACGCACATGATCGAAGTCACCTACCGGAAGCTGGACATGCTTGGCGCCATGCTCGACGATCTGTCCAAGGCAGGCGCAAATCGCGTCAACAACATCCGGTTCGGCACGGAAAAACAGCATGAATATGAATTGCAGGCATTGGACAAAGCGATGGATAACGCCCGCGCAAAGGCGAATGCGTTGGCCAAAAACGCTGGCGGTTCGGTAAAAGGCGTTCTTAACATCACGCAAAACGGCAGCTCCGGCCCGCCGCAAATTTACACAAACATTACCGCAGCGGCGGCAAAATCGCTTGCGGCGGCGGATACGACGACCATTTCATCCGGCCAATTAACGATTCAAGCGAGCGTAAGCGTGCAGTTTGCGTTTTAACGTTTGGATTGCACTCAAAGGACCGTCCGGAATATTTTCCGGACGGTTTTACATAACAGGCAAGATTAATAAATTACTGGGTACTAGCGCAAAAATGCATTTTCCGAAAACAAGGTGCGGATACGACCTTCATTTTTCTATCCGGTTCGCTCCACGCGGATTACATTTTGGACTAGAGGGAATTGCACAAAAAAAGAATGGCAACGCCAGGCCATTTTTTTTGTTGACAGGAAGTGATGGCTATATTATTGTATTAGTGTATTAGATAAATAATACTGTGATACAATATGGGGGCGGAGGAGGTATGTCTGTGGAATTTAACGATCGGGAACCGATATATATTCAGATTGTTGACGATTTTAAGCGCAAACTGGCCAACGGATCTTATCAGCCCGGTCAGGTAATTCCGTCGCGCAGAGAACTGGCCAAACGGCTGGGCGTGAATCCGAATACGGTGCAGAGAGCCTACAAAGAAATGGAAGACGCCGGTTGGATCAGGACAATCCGCGGCCTTGGCAGCGTGCTGGCCGATGATCCCGCGGTGCTGGCGTCCTTCAAGGAAGAACTTTTCGTCGATATGACGCGAAAATTTGTCGAGTCCATGCTTGCGCATGGCAAAACGGGCGAAGAAATTTTGAAATTGGTGAAACAACAATTGGGCATGCAATGAAAAGCTTGTAAAATGCTTACCGAAGAAAGGAGATTTTTTTGATGATTGAGATCCGCCAGGCGGTAAAAAAATTCGGCAAAATTTACGCTCTCAACAATGCCACCTGCACGATTGAGCGAGGCAGAATCGTAGGTGTGCTCGGGATTAACGGAGCGGGCAAATCCACCATGCTAAAGGCGATCGCCGGCTTGATCAGGCTTCATTCGGGCGAGGTGCAGATCGATGGCGACCGTCCGTCGATTGCAACCCGCAAAAAAATTGCCTATCTGCCGGAAATCGATGTGCACTATTCCTGGATGACCGTTGGCGATGCGATGGCTTATTTTCAGGATTTTTATGGCGACTGGGACGAAAGTAAAGCAAACCATCTGCTTGATTACTTTCAATTGAACGCAAGGTCCGAGATCAGCCGGATGTCAAAAGGAACGCGGGCCAAAACGAAACTGCTGCTCGCGCTAAGCCGCAAATGCGAGTATTTGTTGCTTGACGAGCCGTTATCCGGGATTGATGTCTTATCGCGGGAAAACCTGCTTAACGGGCTTGTTGCGGATTTTGCCGAGGAAGGCCAAACGATTGTGATTACAACGCACGAAGTTAAAGAAGTTGAAGCGATCCTGGACGACGTGCTGTTTATCCGCGACGGGGAAATTGTGCTCAAAGGCAATTTGGACGAACTGAAACAGTCGCGCAAGCAATCTTTGATTGACATGATGAAGGAGTTGTATGTTCATGAGACAGTTTAACCGTTTGCTGGCAACCGATTTTCGCAATGTTCGCAATTTATTGGTGATTGTCGCGGCAATTATTGTGGTGGCGCATGTCGCTTTTCTCATCGCA
Source organism: Bacilli bacterium (assembly GCA_036381315.1). Classification (NCBI taxonomy): domain Bacteria; kingdom Bacillati; phylum Bacillota; class Bacilli; species Bacilli bacterium. The sequence goes on from DASVDB010000064.1 coordinate 21,696, forward strand.
ACCGGATCGATGAGCGAAACAAGCGCGAACGGCTGGTTTGTCGCGGTTAACGGGCTTATAATCGGGACGGTGGTTATTGTGCCAATCGTGTTGTCGTTTACCATCTGGTCGAAAGAATGGGAACTGAATACCCATTACGTTCTGTTTTCCTTGCCGGTGCCGCGTTGGTACATCCTGCTTTCCAAACTGATTGTCGTAGTGTCCGTCTTTCTTACTCTGTGCGCCTTTGCTGTTTTCGGCTATTTCATGGATATATCGCTGCACCGAAATTTTCCCGAACTTATTGGCAATCTGAGCGGAAAAAATGTCTTTTATGAATTTTTGAATTACCTGGTTGCCGTAAACTCGGCGATGCTCGGTTATTTGGCCGGAAAGTCGCTGCCAAAACTGCGCGGGCTGGTTACGTTTATCCTGTTTATTGCTTTAGTGAACATCCCCAATTACATCATGGGATTTCCGATTTTCACCGTAAGACATTCCGCCACCCAAGCGGCTCGATCGGCGGCCATTCCGCTGGATCAATCGTATTGGACGGCAATCATCGTCCTTTTGCTTGTCAATCTGCTGTATATCGTCGCGAGCGGCGTCATCCTGAAAAAAAGAATTGAGTTGTAATGGTATGGTATAATAGCTGGGATGTCGTATTTAAAAACCAAGGAGTAGATTCCATTGTCTGATATCCCGGCCGCAAAAACTTCCGCACGCCAAAACACCGTCCTACTGGTTGACGGCATGGCGCTCTTGTTTCGCGCTTTTTACGCAACGTCGCATTCCGGCTATATCATGAAAACGAGCTCGGGGCTTCCCACGAATGCCGTTTACGGTTTCGTCAAATATTTTTGGGACGCGATTGCGACATTCCGCCCAAGCCACGTCGTATGCTGCTGGGATATGGGCGGCGAGACGTTTCGCACGGAAAAATTTCCCGATTATAAAGCGAATCGGCTTGACCCGCCGGAAGAAATAATTCCGCAGTTTGCTTTGGCAAAAGATGTCGTCGCCAGTTTCGGTGTGGTCAATATCGGGGTCAAAGGCTACGAAGCGGACGATTGCATCGGGACGCTTTCCCGCCTTTACGGCGAACAAGCGCATGTTTATATATTGACCGGCGATCGGGATATGCTGCAATTGGTCGCTGAAAATGTGCATGTTGTTTTGATGAAGAAAGGCCAATCGCATTATGCCGTTTTCGACCCGGAAACGCTGGCCGAGGTATGGCAGCTAACTCCGGAACAGATCGTGGATTTGAAAGGTTTGATGGGAGATCCAAGCGACAATTATCCGGGCGTGAAAGGAATCGGCGAAAAGACGGCGGTCAAGCTGCTGCGGGAATTCGGCTCGATCGAGGGGA
>DASVDB010000065.1 GCA_036381315.1 Bacilli bacterium
CAATACACGGCGAAAATCGTGAAAGAGCTCAGACTGCACGGCAATATAGGCGTTCAAGTGAAACGTGATGATTCCCGCCAGCCGAAAATAGTCGAAGTCAACCCGCGCATACAAGGAACGATTGTCCATTGCACGGCGGCAGGCGTAAATTTGCCGCTTCTGGCCGTGAAACTGGCGTTTGGCATCGCCCCGCGAAAAGATGAATTAATGATCAAATGGGGCACCCGCATGGTGCGGTACTGGGAGGAAATTTTTTACGACGGGCAGGGCAACTCGTTTGTTATTTAAAAGAAGCTAGTTGCCCAGTTGCAATCGCCTGATGCGCGATATACAATCAAAAAAACGCCTTGGAACCAAGTCGCCCAGGAATAAAAAAGGAGACCCGAGAACGTGCCCTTGTTTGCAAATTACCCGCTGGTCGCGGCATTCGCTTCCATCCTGATCGCCCAATGGGTAAAAGTGCCGTTGTACTACATAACAAACCGCTCGTGGAATTTGGGGCTTTGTTTCAGTTCGGGCGGAATGCCCAGCTCCCATTCGGCCGCGGTCGTTTCCCTTTCGACGGCAATCGGCATCTGGAACGGAGTGTCCTCCGTTCCGTTTGCCATTTCCGCCGTATTTAGCGCAATCATCATGTTCGATGCGGCGGGCGTACGCCGCCATGCGGGCGAACAAGCCGTAATCCTCAACCGTTTAATGGAGGAATTTTACTATTTATTTCAACGAACGGGGCAGGAACAGCGAAAAGCGCTGAAAGAACTGCTCGGACACCGGCCGATTGAAGTGTTTGTCGGAGCCTTGCTGGGAGCATGCATCAGCGTGTTTACTTACATTTTGTTTTATCGCTGAATCGCTTTTTGCCGCCATCAAAAAATTTTCACCCTTTTTTCAAAGCATCCTCCAATGTAAATTTCCCTTGTTTTTGCTTATGCTTGAACAAAAGGAACATTTCATGGAGGGATATACGTTGGAACTTATCACGACCGGTAAAATCCATTATCCCGGTTACCGATTGATGCTCTCGATGCATGTGTTTGAAAAGCAAATGAAGTCGGCTCCGAACGGGTTTTACCGCATTTCCCTGGTTGAAAACGGCACGGGATCGGCGCACGTAAACGGCCGCTCTTATTCCTTTTCGGCGCCGGCTTTATTTTGTTTTAACCATATGGACGATGTTGTTTTGCGGACTTCTGACAAAGGCAAAATCAAAACAATTTTTTTTCAACCGACCGTTATGAACGAGAAATTTACGCTGGACGCCTATTTCCACCAGAACAAGTATACGGTGACGGAATCGCAGGATTTATGGTGCTTGAAGCCCTTTTTTCCACAATCGGAGCATGCCGGCGGAATCATCACGGTCAAGTCGGTATATATCGCACATATCAGCCGCTTGTTTGCCGAACTTGGCGGTCTTCTCAGGAATCAGCCCGACAGCAATTGGCCTTGCCGCAGCAGGGTCTGTTTGTTTGAGTTGCTTTATTTTATCCGCCGCCTCGATATGGAGGATGGCGCGATGGTTCAACCTGTGCCGGATGAAGCGGCAAATCTGCTGCGGGAAGTCGTGAATTACCTGAGTGTAAACTACCGTGAGAAAATCCGCCTCGATCAGCTTGCCAGACAATTCCACACCAATAAAACGACCCTCAATCAATTATTCCGCAAACACTTGCAGCAATCGGTCATGGGCTACTTAAGCTCGCTGCGAATCCAAATGGCATGTTCCATGCTGCACAACACATTGCTTTCGACCAATGAAATTATGGAGCGAGTGGGCTATCATGACGGGGCGCATTTTTTCCGGCAATTTCGCAGCCACACCGGATTGTCCCCGTCTCGTTACCGCAAGGCAAACTGTTGGCTCAAGTAATTTTCGATCCGCAATGTGCGGTTTGCAATTTGCAATTACGTTTCACACCTGATTTCGCTAAGATAATCCCAAGGACTTCGGTCTAGGAGGGATTATTTTGTTGGCAAAAAGCGCGAAGCGGATCTTCATGGTCGCGGTCTTGATGGCAATTGCCGCCGGTTGCACTTCCAAGGCTTCCGTCTTAACAAGCGTAAATCCTGAGCCAACCGCAACACCTTCACCATCGCCGGCTATTGAACACGTGCAAGAGTTGGAATTTCAGGGGATGCCCTATTTGCTGTCGGTTCCGGCAGATTATGATGCAAAAGCGGATAAAAAGTGGCCGCTCATCATGTTTCTGCATGGCTACGGCATGAACGAAGAATACCTGAGGAATTTGGGCATCATTACGGCTGTGGATCAACTGGCGCAACCTTTTATTACGATCACCCCCATTACGACCAAAGGCTTCTGGCAATCGGATGAAGATAAGCTGGTCGGCATGCTCGACGAAGTTGCTCAACATTACCGCGTGGACAAATCCAAAATGTATTTGACCGGCGAAAGCATGGGCGGATTTGAAACCTGGGATTTGCCGGCCGCCCATCCGGGGATATTTGCCGCCATTGCGCCGATCGAAAACGGCGGGGATGTTACGTTGGCGCCGAAGTTGGTCGATGTACCGATTTGGGCGTTTCACAATAAGCTGGATACGATTATAAGCTGGGAGACAACCGAGAAAATGGTCAACGCGGTAAAAGACGCCGGAGGCAAAGAGGTGCTGTTTACCATTCATGATCAGACCGGGCACGACGGGTATACGAAGACGTTTCACGATCCGCAATTTTTCGAGTGGCTGCTCAAACATTCGCTAAAAAAATAAATGCGAAATAACCGTTTATGCGGCTGAATGCCGGGTGTCGCTCCCCTGCTCCCGACGTTCGGCCTTTTTTGTTAGCGGGCATTCGGACAATTGCATATATTGGAGAAAATATTGGCATACCTATCGAAAAGGCCATTCGATAGGCTTTTTTCTTTCCGGAAGGTGTATGGCAGATGCAGCCGAATCCAAAAATTCTGATCTTATATGCGAATTATGGCGACGGCCATATGCAAGTATCCAAAGCGCTTGCGGATTGTTTTCAGAAATCGGGCGCAAACGCCGTGCTGATGGTGGATCTGTTTGCGGAAGCGCATCCGCTGATGCATGCGATTACCCGGTTCGCTTATTTAAAAAGTTCCGTCTACAGCCCGCGGCTTTATGGGTGGAGTTACGCGCTGACGCAAAACATGCGCTCCGACCAATCCGCCGCCAAATGGGTGAATGCGCTGGGCATCCGAAAATTAAAGGAAATTATTAGCCGGGAAAAGCCGGACGCGGTAATCAACACATTTCCGCTCATGTCGATGAACGAACTGCGCAAAATCGCCAGATTGCGGATACCCACGTATACCGTTTTGACGGATTTTGTACTGCATCGCCGGTGGCTTCATCCGCATACGGACAAGTTCTTTGTGGCGACGGAAGACCTCAAGGAACGTTTGCTTAGAGAAAACTTCCCGGCGGAGCGCATCTCTGTCAGCGGCATTCCGATTCGGGAGAGTTTTTGGCAGCCGATCGACAACCGGGCTTGCTTGGAGCGTTACGGCCTTGCCGCCGACAAAAGCGTCGTTTTGATCATGGCGGGCGCTTACGGTGTGACCCAGCATTTTAAAATGTTGGCGAAGACTTTGTTGGCGTTTGCCAATATCCAGATTATCCTCGTTTGCGGAAAAAACCGGGCGTTGCAAAAAAAATTGAATGCCAGTTTCGCCGATGTGCCGAACGTTCATGTGTTCGGCTTTGTTGAAGCGGTGCACGAACTGATGGCGGTTTCGTCCTGCATGATTACAAAAGCGGGGGGAGTCACATTTGCCGAAGCGCTGGCGATGCGCTTGCCCGTCGTTGTGTTTCGCCCGCTGCCCGGCCAGGAAAAAGGCAATGCGCAATATTTCGCCGCCAAAGGCGCGGCGTTGATCGCCACCAATCTCTATGAACTGAAAGAGCATGTTCACAGGATTTTGGCAGACAACAGCTTGAAGTTGCAAATCACACAGGCGATGGCTTTGTTACAGCGGCCCCTTGCGGCGAAGGCGGTCGTTGCGGAGATTTTGCGCGATCTTGAATGCGGCGCAAAAAGCAATGCGGTGGGGAAAGTATAGGAGTTTCGGCAGTTTTCATTTTGCGCAAAGTGTAAAAATATCGCCTTGTTGAAAGGAGGAGAATTGGCAAGATTCGACGAACCATTGAGTAAGAGCCATTTTCGCGGAGAAGGGATCGCAAGATGAAAATCATCCGCCGACATTTGAATACGCTGCGAAATCAGATGCTGTTCGGCTCTCTGCTGGTGATGACCCTGATTTTGGGCGGCGTGGCGATCGTCACGTTCAAATCGGTCTCCACTTTGCTGAAAATCAATGCCGAAAAAAACATCCAGCAGACAGCCGTTCAGGCAAACGGGCGTTTGGAAGCCATTTTGGAACAGATCGATACACTGACTACGGAAGCGGCTACAAGTACATATGTGCAACAAGTGCTGCAGGAAGAAGCGAATGGAGCGACGATTTCAATATCCGAACAGCAAAAAATACCTCCGGAAATAAACATTGTGCAATTATATGGCAGCGGCGTAGAAGCCGTTTATTTATATAGCTATCAGGGACGCAGCCTGTATCCGTTTTATGGCGAGCGGCTGCAGAATGCGGTGCGCGCCGACTGGATAAACGAGGCTATGCAAAAAAAAGGCAGTTTGGTATGGTTTGGAAACGATCGCCAACACCCTGATTCGATTGTGGCCATCCGGCTGATCAAACTGATTGACCAAAACTTTATGCCGGGCGGATTTTTGCTTGTCCGCATCAACCGCAGCGCTTTTAGCTTTCCCCCGGACGATCCCAATAAAATGCTTCTGGTCGGTGTTGACGGGAATGAAATCGCGACCAACATACCGGACATCGGACATTCGACCGTCGCCTATTTGCTGCATTCATCGCAAAAAACGATCCGTCTGAACAACCAAACCTATATGATCGTTCGCCAACATTCTTCCATTACCCGCTGGACATTGTTTATTCTGACTCCGATCAGCGAAATTACCGACGGCATTTCCATGCTGCGTTCGGCGATACTGATTCCGGCCGGCGCCGGCTTTATTCTATTTATATTTCTCTCGCTCTTGTTGTCGACGATCATTACCAAACCGATATTAAAGTTAATCAGAACAATGCGGACAAGTTCCCGCAACGGCGTTCTGCAAGAAGTTGCCGCGGAATCGTCGACGGTTGAATTGCATGAACTGCAAAGCACCTACAACGAAATGGTAGAGAATATCAATAATTTGATTCGCCTTGTATATGAAAAGGAAATTTTGCAGAGCCGCACGGAATTGAAAGCGCTGCAGGCGCAAATTAACCCGCATTTTCTGTTCAATACGCTGGAAGCCTTTTATCGCTTATTGGTCGAAAAGGAGCAGCCGGAGCTTGCGGAATACGTGATTACAATGTCGGGGTTGTTCCGGTACACGATCAGCAGAAACAATAAGGAGGAGTGGGTCAGCCTGGGCGAAGAACTGGAGCATGCGGAAAAATACTTGAGCATTATGAAAATGCGGCTGGGCGATCGTTTATCGTGGGATATCGAATACCCGTTTGGATTGGCGTCCTGCAAAATACCCAAACTGATCATTCAGCCCATTGTGGAAAACGCGATCGTTCATGGCGTGGAAAACCGGATTGGGCCGGGCAAGGTTTTCATCTCGGCAAGCGTTTCCGAAAGCGGAGATCTTCTGATTCGGGTGCAAGACGACGGAGCCGGCATGGACGCGGAGACCCTTGCCAGGATCAAACGGGCGGGCGGAAGCGGAGATGTCGTTTCTTCCAAAAGAACCGGGATGGGAATCAGCAACGTGCGGCGCAGGTTGCAGCTTTATTACGGCAAAAAACATTTTGCAAGCGGTGTTTCCATTACCAGCCGGAAAGGCGAGGGCACGACGGTGCAATTGAAAATTCCATTGGAGTAGGGAGTGGTGCCGTTGAAAAATCCATCGATTCTCCTGGTTGAAGACGAGCCAATGACCCGGGAAGGGTTAAGAAAGACTTTGGAGTCCTGGAGCGCAGGCCGCTATTTGATTCATGCGTTCGACAACGCCAACGATGCGCTCGGCTTTACGGAAAAGCATGCGTTCGACTTGCTGATAACGGATATCCGGATGCCTGAAATAAGCGGGTTGGAACTTGTATCCAGACTGGCGAAAAAGTTGAATAACGATATGCCCCCGGTGATCATTTTGTCCGGATACGCCGAATTTGACTATGCCATGCAAGCGATCCGGCTGGGCGTCGTCAGTTATTTGCTCAAACCGGTGAGCAACGCAAAACTGATCGAAGAGGTAAAGAAGGCGCTGTTGGTCAACGAAAGGCGCAGCCGGATCGGCATCATGGAAAAAATGTTCGACTCCAAATTATTGGATGCCGGTTCCAACGAATCCGACGCCAGCGATTCGATCAAGGCCGCCCTGGAGTATATCGACCGCCATCTCTCCGAGCCTTTTGGCATGCAGGATGTGGCGGATTACGTGCATTTGAACGCCAGTTACTTCAGCGTGCTCTTTAAAGATCAGATGGGGATCACGTTCAGCGACTATCTGACCCGCAGGCGCCTGCAGCGGGCTAAAGAACTGCTGATTCAAACCAGGCTTCCGATTGCGGAAATCGCCCTTAACGTCGGGTATCACACGGCAAAATATTTTAACCGGATTTTCAAAGAATACGAGGGCTTCAGCCCCGGGCAGTACCGTGAAAAAATCAAACAGGACAACGGCTTATAGGCGAAAAACCCAAAAAAAGTGGAAGGAAACCTAATCGTCATGCCCTTATTGAAGTTGCATGATCGTTATACACTTGGAAAGAAAGCGTATTCGCGCTTTCCGAATGGGGAGTTTGAGCGATGATCAAAAGAAGAATCCTCTCCGTCGCATTTTTCATTTGTCTTGCCTTGACGGCTGTCGGCTGCGCGCATCGTGCCGACATGGCCGAGCAAGCGGAAATGTCGGAAGAAATCATTACGCTCAAGTTGATGTCGCAATGGTCGCAGGCGGGAAGCCCGGCGCAATATAACGCCGCCAACAAGATCATTAAGGAATTCATGGCGGCCAACCCGAACGTCAAAATTGACGTTGATGTCCTGGAAACCAACCAATACAAGGCTAAATTGAAAGTGCTCGCCGCTTCCAATAAATTGCCCGACGTTGGCTTCACCTGGGCGGCCGGATTTATGGAACCGTATGTCAAAGGAAATGAATTCGCCCCGTTGGACGATTTGCTTAAAGGCACTTTAAAGGATAAATTCGTGCCGGGCACGACCGAATCTTTTTCGTACAACGGCAGCACGTATGCGCTTCCGGTCGAATTGAACATCGTTCCGATATACTACAATAAAGCCATTTTTGCCAAATACAATCTTGAAGTTCCGCGCACCTATGCGGATTTCAAGCATATTATCAAAACGCTCGCTGACAACGGCGTCACGCCGATCACACTGGGCGGAAAAGACGGCTGGACATCATCGTTTTGGTATATGTATCTTGCCGATCGCATCGGTGGCTCGGAGTTGATGGATCGTGCAGTCGAAAATAAAACTTTTACCGAACCGGCATTGATTCAAGCGGCAAGAGAAGCGCAAAGCCTGGTGGACATGAACGCGTTTACCAAAGGATTTAACGGCTTGTCCAACGATGAAATCAAATCCCAATTCACGTTGGGCAACTCCGCCATGTATGCGATGGGCACATGGGAAGTTCCGAACTACACGACCAATCCGGATACGCCGCAACAATTTAAAGACAACGTCGGCTTTTTCAAATTCCCGATCGTTGCCGGCGGAAAAGGCAACATTGACGACTGGGTCGGCGGCGTCGGCGTCGGCATGTTCGTCTCGCAAAATTCCAGACATCTGGATGCCGCCAAGAAATTCGTCGACTTTTTTGTGCAAAAATGGGGCGAAAATTCCGTCAACGCCGCCGGCGTGATACCGGCGACCAAAGTCGACACGAGCAAAGGCAATCTCCCGCGCATGTACATCGATTTGTTGACCCAATTAAACAAGGCGCACAAGGTCATCTTGTATCTGGATGTGCAAATGAGGCCGGTAGCCGCGGAAACCCACCATAATCTGGTGCAAGCTTTGTTCGGCAAAGGGATCACGCCGGAACAGTTCGCCAAAAAGCAGGAGGACGCCCTTAAGGCCGGAACATAAGCGATGAACCTATACATAACATTTTAGGAGAGTGAAACGATGAAAAATTTGTTTTTCAATGCCCATCATTCCCCGATCGGCGCTTTTTCCAGCTTTATTCTGGGGTTTCCGGGCAAAGCGGGAGGACTGGATTTGGAGTTGGGACGCCCGCCCAAACAAAACGTGTTTATCGGCGTGGAGATGCTTGAACGCGAAGGGCATTATGAGGCGCTGCCGTTTTTTGCCTCAACTGAAGATGAAAGCAAGCGTTATGACATTGAAAATATGGATCCGGATCCCAATAAGCCGCAAATCGTGCATCCTTTCCCGCTATCGCGGGTGAACCGCGATTTCCGTTTGGGCACGGATACATGGACGGCGGGCGATTTGACTTTTACCGTCTATTCTCCCGTAGTCGCGGTGCCCGATCCGCTCACGGCGTCGCCCGAAGAGTTGAAAAGCGCGCTATTGCCGGCTGTGATCGCGGAGCTTGTGATTGACAACCGCAAAGGGCGGCGACCGCGGCGCGCCTTTTTCGGCTACCAGGGCGAAGATCCATACAGTTCCATGCGCCGTTTGGACGATACGTGCGAAGGCGTAGTCGGAGTTGGCCAGGGAAGAATAACGGCCATTGCCGCGCGGAGCGGGTCTGTCTCCTCGGCGCAGCACTTCAGCCTGGAGGATATTTTGCTCACTAAGCTCAAGGAAAATTGGACATTCGGCCTTGGACCGGTAGGGGCGCTGATCATGGAAGCGCCGGCGGGGGAAAAGGCCGCGTTTAAGTTCGCCATAGCGTTTCACCGTGGGGGGATTGTAACGGCCGGCATGGACGCCTCTTATTACTACACCCGATTTTTCCCGGATATCGAGTCGGTGGCTCGTTATGCGCTGGAGCACGCGGAGGCGATCAAGAAACGGGCGCTGGAAAGCAACGCCATCATTGAGCGGCCGCATTTGTCAAACGACCAGCAATTCATGATGGCTCACGCGATTCGCAGCTATTACGGCTGCACGCAGCTTTTGCAGGCGGACGGCAAACCGTTGTGGGTCGTCAATGAAGGCGAGTATCGGATGATGAACACGTTCGACTTGACGGTCGACCAGCTTTTTTATGAGTTGCAAATGAATCCGTGGACCGTGAAAAATGTGCTGGAATTGTTCCTGAACCGGTACAGCTATGAAGACCGCGTGCGATTCCCGGGCGACGATCGGGAGTACCCGGGGGGGATCAGCTTTACCCATGACATGGGTGTGGCCAACACTTTTTCCCGCCCGCATTATTCCGCTTATGAACTATACGGCATTGACGGCTGCTTTTCGCACATGACGCACGAACAGTTGGTCAACTGGGTGCTGTGCGCCTGCGTGTACGCGGAACAAACCGGCGACCGGCCATGGATTGAAGCGCATGTGGACGTGCTTGGCGCATGCCTGCAAAGCATGCTGAACCGTGATCATCCCGACCCGGACAAACGCAACGGCTTGATGGGGCTGGACAGCAATAGGGCGATGGGCGGCGCGGAAATTACAACCTATGACAGCCTGGACGTATCGCTTGGCCAGGCGCGGAACAATCTCTATTTGGCAGGCAAATGTTGGGCCGCTTATGTGGTCATGGCCAAATGGTTTCGCGAATGCGGCAAGGAAGATTTGGCAAAAACAGCCGAGGTGCAAGCGGATAAATGCGCCGCTTCCGTCGTTTCAGAGCTTACTCCGGAAGGGTATATTCCGGCGATAATCGGTGAAGGCAACGATTCGCGGATTATTCCGGCAATCGAGGGGCTGATTTTTCCCTACTTTGCCAACTGCCGCGAAGCGCTGGAGCCAAACGGCCGATACGGCGCGTATATCGGCGTGTTGAAGACGCATCTGGCTACCGTGTTGCGCGAAGGGGTCTGTTTGTTTCCGGACGGCGGATGGAAGATCTCTTCCACCAGCAACAACTCCTGGTTGAGCAAAATATACTTAAGCCAGTTTATCGCGCGCAAAATTCTGGGTTGGAAGCAGGATGCCCAAAGCGCCGCGGCGGACGCGGCGCATGTCGCCTGGCTGACCGATCCCGAACTGTCCATTTGGAGCTGGAGCGATCAGATCATCGCCGGCAAAATATCCGGCAGCAAATATTATCCGCGCGGAGTCACGAGTATTTTGTGGCTCAAAGAAGCGCAAGATTAAAGTTTTTTTCGGCGACGCATTTTGGATGGTTATCCCTGTCAGGACAACTCTTCCACCCATATCATGATAG
>DASVDB010000066.1 GCA_036381315.1 Bacilli bacterium
GGTGGTGAAGCGCTTGAAGTAAAGCGGTTTTTGGAACAGGAAAAAGGTCGGGCGGAAACAAACCGTCTGTTGCGCGAAATCCCAAGCATTTGCGCCGAAATCCCGCAAGCTTTGGAAAGCCGCTTTGGCAGGTTGGGCGAACTTGGAGTCGATCTGGGCATCGATCGGGATAACAACGTCTGGATTTTGGAAGTCAATTCCAAACCGGGGCGGCGCGTGTTCTCATTAATTCACAATCTTGACGCCGAGCGGCGGGCGGTTCGGAATCCGATTCAATATGCGTGCTTCCTGCTTAAAGGCGTCTAGGATCGGTTTTTAGTCAAAGGTTCGCGCCAGATCAAATGTTGCGCGTTCGCCTGGTGCTTACGATGTGGGTTCCCCTGCGGGAAACCTTTAGGAGGATTTGCGAATGAGTTTGACAACATGCACGGTGCACTTCACCAATCGGGCTGATAAAAACTTATATATGACCAGAGCATTGATGAGAGAACTGCAAATTCGCTCGCAGAAAACTTTGACGCTTAAGGTCGGCCACCGTCAGTCCAAAGTGGGACTCCGCGTGATCAAAAAAGCAGGAAGACATATTTATTTGCCCGGATCCGTGCGGAACGCGCTGTTGATTCCCCGGGCAGGCAACTGCTGCATAAAAAGTGAAGGCGACGGCATTATCAAACTCGGCCCGTTGATCGGCATTTTGACTTCGACTGCGGGCGGAACGGGTTCTACGCCGTTCGGCAGCAGAACCGGCATGGTCAGGCAATATTTGCAGGCCGGTAATACAAAAGCGTACTACTTTGCCTTTGCCCCGCAAGACATCAACTGGCAGCAGGAAACAACCGTCGGCTATTTCGCCGAACCCGGGGGCAAGTGGGTGCGGAAGCTCGTGTCGTTGCCCGACGCGGTATACAACCGGCTGCCCAGCCGCAGGCAAGAGCTCACCATTTCGATGGAAAACTTCAAAGAGCGCTTTGTCCGCCGCAATATTCCGATTTTTAACTGGAGATTTTTCAATAAGTCGGAAGTTTACCGGTTGCTGCAAGGAGAGCCCGAAGAAAAATATGTGCCCGAGTCCGTCGTGAATCCGCCGCCGGAAAAAATCAAGGAAATGCTGGAGAGAAACCAGTTCGTCTATTTGAAGCCGACCGGCGGAAGCCTCGGAATCGGCATTTACCGGTTGACTTACCACCCGAAAAAAGGCTACTTCTGCCGCTATCGCCGCAACGGCAAAAACGTGCTTTTGCGGTTCAACCGTTTTTCGGCGTTGCTCGATCTGCTTAGAAAAAGCAGAAACCTGAATCATTATGTGTTGCAGCAAGGAATCAGGCTGATTGAAATCGATAATTGTCCGATTGATTTCCGCTTCCATATGTGCAAAAACGGCAAAAACCGTTGGACGGTCGCCGGTGTTGGCGCCAAAAAGGCGGGCAGAGGCAGCGTGACTACGCATGTGCGCACCGGCGGGCAGCTGATGACGCCGGAAGCGGCGCTGGCAAAAACATTCGGCAACCGGGCGGAAGAGATTTTGAACAACGCGAAAAAAGCCGTTATCTCCCTTTGCCAGGCGATTGAACGCAATTATCCGCATCCGTTGGGCGAAATCGGCTTTGATATGGGCATCGATAAAAACGAGAACATTTGGATGTTTGAAGCCAACTCCAAGCCCGGCCGAACCATATTTAAGCATCCCGCGCTGAAAGCGCAGGGGCGCGACGCGTTGCACTGCGTATTTGAATATTTGCTCTACTTGAGCAAGTTCCCAGTGAGGGAGGATGCTTGATGTGGCGCTAAAAGCTGAATTGCATGAGTATAAGAAGCGTCCGATCATTGCAATCCTGACAATGGATGACGAGAAAAAGGGTTTTCGCGGCAACCGGGAAAATTTTCACGACCTCATCGAGGCGGGCAAAGAGCGGAACATTCTCGTATATGTCACCACTGTCAAATTGCTGGATTTGCGGGAGAGGCAAACTGCGGGCTATACGTGCAATTTGGAGAAAAACAGCTGGATTCGCCAGATGTTTCCCCAGCCACATGTCATTTACAACCGCATCCCGTTCAGGGAAGATGAAATGTCAGCCGATGTGCAGGATAAAATGGCGCACATCCGCCGCCATCCGCGCGTCCAAATGTTTAATCCGGCTTTTTTTAACAAATGGGAATTGATCGGTTGGTTGAACGAATCCAAAATAACGAGCAAATATTTGCCGATCACGCTAAAAATGTCCGAAGACACCAAACTGCTGCCGCTTTTGAAGCAGCATTCCGCCGTGTATTTAAAACCGGAGTCCGGAAAAGCCGGCGCGGGCATCATGCGGATCCGCCGCAAGATAAACGGCAAGCCGACCTATTTGCTAAGCGTGCAGATCAAACGAAAGAGCCGAAATTTCCGTTTTAACAGCCTGAAGCGACTGCGCGCGCGCATAAAAAAAATGATCGGCAAAGAAAAGTATATCGTCCAGCAAGGAATCGATCTTGTGCATAACAAAAAGCGCCCCTTCGATTTGCGCGTGCTCGTGCAAAAAAACGGCAAAGGCAAATGGACGCTGACCGGCATCGGCGGAAGAGTTGCCGGGGAACTCAGTATTACGACGCATGTGCCCCGCGGCGGGTCCATCGACAACCCCAAATATTTGTTAAGAGCCGTCTTCGGCGCAAGCCGGGGGGCGCGGATTTTGCGCCGTGCGCAACAAGCCGCGCTCGCCATCGCCAGGCAAATCGAAATCGGCGCCGGCACACCGCTGGGTGAAATGTCGATGGATTTGGGCGTGGACGAAAACGGGGATATCTGGTTTTTCGAAGCCAATTCCAAACCGATGAAATTTGATGAGCCGCAAATCCGCAAAAAATCGTTGGAACGCATCATCCAGTACAGCATATTTTTAGCCAACGGAAAAAACGCCAGAGCAAACTTTTATGGGATTGAGGGCGATTAAATGCGATTTTCCCGCGTAACCCCGGAAAAGTTGGAAAAATATCGGCTGCCGTTCATCCGGTTTGCCGCCCAGCACGGCGAAAAGCGCATTACCGACAGCGCAATCGCCTGGTTAAAAACCGTTCAACCCGAACAATTGGCGGATAAAGGCAGCGAGATGATCGCGGCATCAATCGGCGGAAAACTGGCGGCCATAAGCTGCGTCGCGCATTATGGCAACGAGGCCGCATTCTATGTCGTGCACCCCGCTTATCGCCGCCGCGGCATCGGCAAGCGTTTGCTCAGCTTGCATCTCTCCCGCCTTGGGCGCTACCGTTGCGCGGTGGCCGCCGACAATCAGCCAAGCCTGCGCCTGTGCCAAAGCTGCGGCCTGAAACCGGTTTGGCAGTACAATAACAGTCGCGGAAAAAGAATTATCGTATTGGAGGGTGAATCCGTTTGGCCCGCCCCACGCTTGGAGTGATGACTGTCTATTACGATTCGGAAAAGCGCATCGAAGAAAAAAATTATTTTCGCAAATTAATCATGCTGGGCAATAAAATCGGGTTGGATGTTTTTGTCTTTGCTCCTGAAGACGTTGCACGCACCGGGCAAAAAATTTCCGCTCTGCATTACGATGCCAAAACGAACAGCTGGTACAGAAAACCGGTTGATTTCCCGATGGCGATTTATGATCGCTGCCGGCAAATCAGAAGTTCCCGCTTCCATCAACTCCGGCAGTTCCGCAGAGATTACCCGAATATGCTTTACTTGAATCGTCCCTTGTCCAACAAATGGAACATTCATCTTATTTTATCGCGCAACGAAAAAATCCGGCCGCATCTTCCCGAATCCGCCATTTATCAATCCGCCGTCGATTTGCAACGAATGCTGGAAAAACACGGTATTGTCTACTTGAAACCGATTAACGGCACCGGCGGGAGAGGAATTCTCAGAATCAGCAAAGTTGCCGGCAACCGCTATCTTGTCAGCGGGCGCACGGTTTCCCGCCGCATTTTCAAGCCGTTTCTGACAAACGGCAACCGGTTGGCCGCAAAGTTAAGGCCATGGAATTTGCCGAACCGTTATCTCGTGCAGCAAGGCCTTGATTTAAAGCTTGAAAACGGCCGGGTGCACGATTATCGGATGCTGATTCAAAAAAACGGCCAGGGCGAATGGGAGGTAACAGGCTGCGCGGGCAGAATCGGGCCGGCAGGCAGCGTTACTTCCAACCTGCATGGCGGCGGCAAAGCGGTTACGATGGCGCATTTGCTGCGGTTATGGGGGTTTCGTTCAGACAGGGCGGCGCGGATTAGGCAATCCGCCGAGACGTTGGCGTTTCAAGTGGCGCGCCATTTGGAAGAACGTTTCGGCCAATTATGCGAATTGGCGCTTGATTTGGCGATTGACCATAAAGGACACGTCTGGCTCCTGGAGGTCAATCAAAAGCCTTCCCGCGAAGTTTTCAATCTGGCCGGCGAAAAGGAAACTTATCGGAAAGCGATTTTGCGCCCCCTGGAATATGCGCGATGGCTGATTGCCAAAAAACAGGCGGAGAAGATGGCGCAATAAGCCTGCTTCTCCGCCTGTGGAAAATTACTCCGCGGCAATCAACTCCGGCAGTTGCGCGAATGCCGTAATGACCGCGTCCGCCTCCGCCAATTCGTGATCGTGGCCATACCCGGCATAATCGCAGCCGATCACGGTTAGCCCGTTTGCTTTGCCGGCCGCCACGTCGGATAAACGGTCGCCCACCATCCACGCGGACGAAACACGGTGCGTGTCCAACAAAAGCTTTACCAGATCGTTTTTGCTGGCCGTTTGATATTCCCCGGCGCTGTAAAGTCCGGTAAACAAATGGGCAATATCCGTGTGCTCCGCAACTTTTTTTACGTAAAGCTCCAGCCCGTTGCTGGCGACAAATAGTTGCATTCCGCTGTTTCTTAGCCGCTCCAGCGTTTCGCGGACGCGAGGGTACAATTCGCCCTTGCCGGCCTTCAGGTTTTCTATTTGATAATCCAACACCAGATCGTTCAATCGTTCTCTTGCTGCCTTTGTGGATTTCGGAAGTACACGATTCCAAATATCATCTAGCAGCAAACCCAACGATCCCAACAAGACTTTTTCGGATGGATTTTCACCCGCGTACAGCCCTTCTTTGCGCAAATCGTTCATCGCCAGATGGAATGCTTCGACAAAAATCGATTCCGATTTGAACAAAGTGCCGTCCATGTCGAAGATCAGCGCTTCGGGCCGGGCCATTTTTGTGGTCATATGGAGAGCTCCTTCTCGTGTTGCCTGGCATATAACCCCTTTTATATCAAAATAATTGCCCCCCGTCAACCATCGGAGAATGGAAGAATAGAAGCTTTGGATGGTGCGCGGATTGGTTCAGCCCTACTTACGATCGGGAAAGCCCGAAGGATAATCCGAAAGGTCCGCCCACCGGCACGATGCGTGTGGTCCGCGGCGGCTCATTCCTCTGCACAAAAGCGTATTGCAATCGTTTCAAGGTATCCGCGCGAAACCACAATACGCCCGATTCGGCCGGAAGCAACGGCGGATTCCGTTGTGTCGCTGACGTTTGATGAAACACGGCTAAAATACTTTTTTCGTCTCCCGGTCTTCTTTCAGCATCTCCACCGCTTCGCGGAAACGTTGCGCGTGGATGATTTCGCGCTCGCGCAAAAACCGCAGGCTGTCCTGGATCTCGGTATCATCCGTCAGGTCGATCAGCCATTGGTAAGTGGCTCTTGCTTTCTCCTCAGCGGCTATATCCTCGTACAAATCGGCGATCGGATCGCCTTTTGCCTGAATGTAGGTTGCGGTCCAGGGCACACCGGCGGCGTTATGATAAAACAGCGCCCGGTCGTGGTTGGCGTAATGTTCTCCCAGCCCGGCCTCCTTCAGTTGCTCCACGCTGGCGTCCTTGGTCAACTTGTAGACCATGGTGGCAATCATCTCGAGATGCGCAAATTCTTCCGTGCCGATATCCGTCAACAAACCGATCACTTTATCCGGAATCGTATAGCGCTGGTTCAAGTATCTGAGCGCCGCCGCCAATTCACCGTCGGCGCCGCCGTATTGCTCGATCAGATATTTGGCCATGCGCACATCGCATTTGCTTACGCGCACAGGGTACTGCAATTTCTTTTCATAAATCCACATTGCTTCGGATTGCTCCTTCCTTGTAGACTGCTCAACTTAAGCTGCGCAACGCGTTTTTGTCGCCAGCGCATAGGTCAAACCTGCCAAGGCCACGGCGGCTCCGGCCAGGCAAAGGGAAAGCGGGATAAGTCGCGCCCGAAATGCTGCAGCGGACCGAATCGTGCGGTAAATTCCCGGGCCAACTGCTCGCGGATCTGGGCGAAATGATTATATTGCTGCAGCGCTTGCGCATCTTGCGGATGCGTATCCAAATATAAGTTCAATTCCACCAAAACGAAATCCGCTTCCTGTAATTGCTGCAGCATTTTGTAATACGTTTCGTCACATTTCACATCCTTCACCGTTGCCATTCCTTTCCTGTTATTTTTTGCCGGCATAGGGGCTGAAGAAAAGCGGCCATAACGTTCCGCTCCGCAACGCTTCCGCAGGCGAAAACTGCGGCAGTCCCGCAGGCTGGTAGACGACAAATTGATTGGGCGGAACTACATAGGATTTCTCCCGGATGGGCGGACACGGATCAAACGGCCCGATAAACGGATAATAAACCCGCTCTTGGGAAAAAGGCTGCTGTACATGCAACACTGAACAACCTCCCTGATGTCATTTTGCAAGCTTTGCGTGTAATTTCGCAAAGGCCGCGCGCAACTTTGCCTATCCTGTTTGCTGTTTAGCATATGACAAACGCCCACAGGTGGTGATTGATCAAATAAAAAAAAATCCCCTGTGCGGGGAGTTGGCCAAAGGTTCTTTTTGCTCATTCAATTTTGATCTTGATATTCAACAGCCCGACGCGTTGCATCGCCTGATAAATGATGACGACTATCGGACCGAGAAACAGCCCGACGACGCCAACCAGTTTAAAGCCGATGTATAAACTGATCAAAGTCGGCAGGGCGCCGATACCGACCGCATCGCCCAATATCTTCGGCTCCACCATGCGGCGAAAGACGGTAATGAACAAATACAGGATAATGACGCCGATTCCCAAAAAATTGTCGCCCGTCATAAAGCAGTAAATCGACCACGGCACAAGCACCGACCCGGTTCCCAAAATCGGCAGAATATCCACGACGACAATCAGAAGCGCGATGGCCATGGCGAAATTCACATGCAAAATCAATAAACCGACCAGCGTCACGATATAAGTCAGCATGCTGATGATCAATTGCGCGCGGATAAATCCGAAAATCGAATTGCGCAAATTCTGCAGCACTTCGGCCACCTGGGCTTGCGATTTTTCCTCAAAAAAGTTTAGGAACGACCCTTTCAACGTATCCAGGCTATAGCTGAACATATATAATGCCGCTATAAATACAATGTAGAAAATAAACAGATCGGGTATCGTCTTCGCAAAATTGAACAGCGACTGGTACAAGGTGCTCGCCAGATCTTTCAGCGAATTGAGCAGCGCGCTCATGCCGGTTTCCGCGCCGTTTTGCAGTTGTGCCGCCGTATCGGAAGGCAGCGTTTCATAAAACAGCTGCGTCTTTTTTAACCCTTCCTGAATGAGATCGTTGACCCCGGTCAAATAATCGGGCGCTTTTCCCAAATAATTGATAATTTCGGAAATGATCTTTAGCCCCAGCCAATAAATTACGAGCGACAGCAATACCGAAAAGACGGTGCAAACGATCGTCGAGGCGACCATCCGGTTCATTCTGGCATATTTGATCAACAGCACGTTAAACGGCTCCAGAAAGATGGCGATCACTATCGCCAGCAGAAACGGAAAACCGATCGTGAACAATCCGTATAAAAAGCCTAACCCCAAGGCGATCAATATGAGCGTTTTCCCTGACAATTGGCGTCACCTCTCATTGCCCGCTTGCTTGGCGGCTTTGTTTTAAAACCCTACGACAAAGTAATAGACAAGCACAACAGCCGCCAAAACAAACCGGTAATAGGAAAAATAAACCAGAGAAAGCCTTTGCACAACGCGGATAAAAGACGCAACCGCAAGCAACGCGAAAATGAAGGAAACGATAAAACCAACGGCAAAGAAACCAAAATCGTGCATGGACATCGCATGAATATTTTTCAGCAATTCATAGCCGGTCGCCACGGTCATTACCGGGATTGCGATCAAAAAAGTGAAATCCGCTGAAACAGCGCGGCTGGCGCCGGCCAGCATGCCTCCCGCAATCGTCGAACCGGAACGGGAAAATCCCGGCCAGAGCGATAAAATCTGCGACAGCCCAATGAGAAACGCTTGCCGGTATGTAAGTTGATCCATCGTTTCCGTTTGAGCCGCCGTCTTTTTCTTTTCCGCAACGATCATAAAAATGCCGCCCAGCACGAGCCCGATCAAAACGGTTTCCGGCGAAAACAGCGCGCCTTTGATGAAATCCTGGAACAAATAAGCGAGCCCCATCACCGGAACGATGGCAATGATCACATGCAGGAGATTCAACCTGGGGATTCCGGGCGCATGACGTTTTTTGCCGACAACCGAGGCGAACAGATCGACAATCCTGCGCCAATACAGCACGGCGACCGCCAATATGGCTCCTAATTGAATGACAATTTCAAAAACTTCCGACTTGTCTCCATAAAAGCCGATCATGTGGCCAACCAAAATCATGTGTCCGGTGGACGAAACAGGCAAAAATTCGGTCAACCCTTCCACAATGCCGATCACAACCGCAATCCACAGCGCTCCCAAATAAATCCTATCCCTTCATAACTATATGTATAAAGTATCTTTTAATTATACGGTTTCCTTTCAGGTTGCACAACAGCCCGCCATTACGCAAAGGCAAGCAAACGGGATTAGCGGCCGATCGTGGCCAATCAAGTAGTTTCATGCGGGTAACGGCGGTCGCATCACGGCCGCATGAACACGTTCACAGCCAATATGTAGAGTAAAGGGCTGGGACTGCCAGCCCTTTACTCTACATATTTTATTACGCTGTTTTCGTAAATATAGTTGCTAAATTGGTGTAAGAAAATACTTAATAAAAATACTGGATTTTCAAACGTTTTTACTATAAAATGGGATTGTAAAATGAAACTGAGTTTCACACAATGAAACATGGAGGGTTTCTATGTCTTTTAATTTCTCTGGGATTGACCACGTTCAATTGGCGGCTCCTGAAGGTTGCGAATCGGAAGCTCGAAGCTTTTTTGCTGACTTATTAGGCTGGATGGAAATCCCAAAGCCGAAATGCTGAATGGTCTTTTGCGACCACGTTTTCGAGCAACACGGTGAGGAATGCCACCTTTTCGCCCCTTTTCAGACTCTAAAAGAAGTGGGTTTCATCACTTTCAATGATTCCGCTAGGATGGCTCTTTGATCGCTTCGAATAGACGGTGCTGTTCTTGTTATGACAGGTCAGTGAAATCTTCATACACTTCAAGCCAATTCATGATTCAAATGCCTCCTGTTGAAATCGTATTCTCTTTATCCCCTTAAGAGCAACAATATATGCGAAAACAGCGTTATTTTAAGTCAGGGTAAGTCGCAGAACCGCCGCCACAGAAAAACCGTGCCGAACTTTAGATTGTACAATTAACGAAATACTGGTAATATGAAAGTGAAAATCAGGCAATTCCTGCTATATCTTGGAGGGAACTTTGTGCGAGTTCATATATCGGAAGTTCGGACCGGAGATCGGTTAAAGCAAAATGTTTTCAACAAATACGGACTGCATGTGCTGTCTTGCGACAAAGTGCTTGATGAGGACGACATTGTCAAACTTCAGCGTCACAATATAGACTTTGTGGAAATTATGCATCGGGCACACCGCGGAAGCGATCAGCAAAAAAACGCCAAGGTCACGAATATAGTCGAAAATATTTTGCCTAATTACGATTTTGCGATTGATAAAATGGAACAATTATTTCGCCGCGCCTTGGAGGAAGGAAAAATCGACGAAAAGGAAGCTGACAGCGCTTTCGCGCCGCTGGTCCAAAGCTTCCGGAAAGAGTCGGACGTCGTATCGCTCTTGTTGACGCTCCAGGGAGCGGATGAATATACTCTGCATCATTCCGTACAAGTGGGCATGATTTCCTATTATTTGGCAAAATGGCTTGGATATAGAGAACAGGAAGCGTTGCTGATTGGAAAAAGCGGCTACCTGCATGATATCGGGAAAGCCTTTATCGACCCGAAAATTATTCAAAAACCGACAAAACTTTCGGCGCAGGAATTTGCCGCGGTGAAAGACCATACCATTTTGGGCTACGATATTATCAAGGTTTCCGGATTGCCGGAACCTGTCGCTTTGGTCGCTTTGGAGCATCATGAGCGGCTTGACGGCAAAGGCTACCCGAAAGGGCTGAACGGCAGCGAGATGCACCCTTATTCCAAAATCGTCGCTGTCGCGGACGTCTACAGCGCAATGATTTCTTCCCGCAGTTACCGAAAGAAGAAGGATTTGCTGCTTGTGCTGAAAGAACTGCACAAATTAAGCTTTACGGAACTGGATCCGCAAGTCACCCAGACCTTCATCAGACATATGATACCGAATTTTATCGGCAAAAAGGTTGCGTTAAAAAATGGCGCGACCGGTGTCATTATTTTGACGAATCCGTCCGATTTCTTCCGGCCGCTCATTCAGATCGGCGACGAATTTATCGACTTGTCGAAAAATTTGCAATTGGAAATTGAAACTGTTTATCTATGAAGCGCGTGAAGACGCGGCGTCAATAAGCGACCCGCTTCGCGGTTAAAAATACTTTTTTCCAATACGGCTTGTTGATATTGCTGATCTGGACGCCGTCTTTCGGCTTCGGCGAAGAGTGGATCATTTTCCCTTTGCCCATATAGATGCCCACATGGCCCGCGACCCGATTGGACTTGAACCTTCCGGGAACATAGAAGAATAAAAGATCGCCTTTCCACAGCGCTTGCCGGCTAACCCAAACACCTTCTCGGCTTTGCGCCCGGGCCGTGCGCGGCAGTTGAACGCCGAATTTTCCGAAAATGTATCGCGTAAACGACGAGCAATCAAATGTGCCGGATTGCGGGTACGGTTTCGCCCCGAAATCATATTTTACGCCAAGATAGCGCTTTGCCGTGGAAATGACCCGATTCATATCGACATTGGCGAGCGCCGCTGTTGCCGTTGCGGGGAGGAAAGCACTTGTCCGCGCAGCCGGATCGGCCGGATCGTCTCGGAAAAAATCCGGATCGTCCTGCGGTATTATCTCGTCTTTCGTGCGGGTTATTTCTAACCCGTTTTTTGTTTTTTTCGACCGAATCATATCGGAAAACAGTTTTTCCGTGTCTTGAACAGTCAGGTGGGGAACGCCATCAATCATCACAGCGGCTTGCGAGAGCGTTACCGGATATTCGCCTACTTTGGCCACTTTGGTTTTCAGGGGAATTTCAATCGCAGGGTCGTGATCGCCGATCAGATAAACATTGCCGGTATCGTCCATTTTGGCGCGCAATTGCAATGCGATTACCAAATCGCGCATGGAAATCAGTTGTGCGCCGCCACGTTGAACAAACGGTATAACGGTGCGGTCGTTTATATTTTCTGTTTTTACCTGTTTGCTTTTTTCCGCCGATTGCGTTTGCCCGCCGCGATTCATGTTGCCGCAACCAAACAGTGTAACGGCCAGGGCCAAAGACAACGCCAGCGCTAAAAAGATGCGGATCATCCGCGAATGAAATGCGTTTGCCATGCCAACATTCAGCTCCCGTCATTTTATACTTGACAGTTCGTATTTTTTGGAATAAAAACGATGAATATACGAAGGGGATGTTACAAAAACACGAAAGGAGCTCGTGAATGGAACCGG
Source organism: Bacilli bacterium (assembly GCA_036381315.1). NCBI lineage: Bacteria > Bacillati > Bacillota > Bacilli > Bacilli bacterium. The sequence goes on from DASVDB010000066.1 coordinate 11,828, forward strand.
ATATCGCCTTCGCCAGGAAACCGCCGGAAAAATCCGGCTTGGCGTCTGCCGCATTTGTGCTGGGCATTCTCGCATGCTCTTTGAATTTTCTTGTCATTACAACGCCGCTTGGCATCGTTTGCGGGATTTTGGCGCTCATTTTCGGCGCCGTAACCCGCAAACAAGCGCGGGGCTTTGCCGGGGCGGTATTATCGTTATTCTCGTTTTTCATTGCGCTCGTTTGGGTTGCCACCTATGCGCTCATCAACGCAAAGGATCCGTTTTTGTAGAATTGCCCGCTGTTCCTTGGGCTTGCCGAAGGACACTCGGCCGTAACTCATCCGCAAAACATACGGTCGGTTTGCCGGCTTGCAACCTTTTAATGGTTGTAGCAGGGTGCTTTCAGATCTAACAGCCATGTAGTGGCTTTCCGTTCTAACGGACGTGACAGAGGCTATTTGGGGCTTTAAGCCCGGTTTTCAAGTTTAACGGACGTAGGCGCGCGTATTTTAGCACTTTGTGCGGTATTCGGGTAAAAATAAAGCGAATAGCCGCTGTGGCGACCGTTAAAATTTTTGCCCAGCCTTTTTTCGGCAAATAGCCTCTGCTACGTCCGTTAGCGTTGGGCGGAGAGGGTTTTGTAGGGGGAGGGGCGCTCGCATTGTGCAAAAAGGGGTAACGTTAACGATGTGCAGGGTGGCATCCCCCGTTTAAACAATGGAGGCGGTCCGGATCAGGCATATATTCTCAGCACGACGGCCGCCGGCTCCGAACAAAATGCCAGCAAGCCGGGCTGCCGACGCTGTCACCGCACGCTTAGCGGCGCTCTCATGCCGATTATCCGCGCGAAGCTTGTCGCAAAAATAAAATACGTGTCCGTGCGACTGGGACGCGCTAGCGTCATAGTCACAGCAGACACGTATTTGCATATCATGGGCAAACGCCCCGACGGAAGCCGGAAAAGGCTGCGAAATGCGAAATACGCTTACCCGATGCTGCCTTCCATTTCGAGTTTGATCAAGCGGTTCATTTCCACCGCGTATTCCATCGGCAGTTCTTTGGTGAACGGCTCGATAAAGCCCATCACGATCATCTGGGTTGCTTCTTCTTTCGTCAAACCCCTGCTCATGAGATAGAACAATTGGTCTTCCGAAACTTTCGATACGGTTGCTTCATGCTCCAGCGTGACATTATCGTTTTTCACTTCGTTATACGGCACCGTATCCGAAGTGGACTTCGTGTCCATAATCAGCGTATCGCATTGGACGTTGGATTTGGAGCCGCCGGAATTGCGGCCGAAGGAAGTGAGCCCGCGATACGTGACGTTGCCGCCGTTTTTGCTGATGGACTTCGAGATGATCGTCGACGTCGTATCCGGCGCGAGATGAACCATTTTGGCGCCGGTATCCTGATTTTGTCCTTCACCCGCAACAGCGATCGACAGAACGGAACCTTTCGCCCCCCGGCCTTTCAACACGCAACCAGGATACTTCATGGTGAGTCTGGAGCCGATATTGCCGTCAACCCACTCCATATTTCCGTTTTCTTCGACAAGCGCCCGTTTGGTAACCAGATTGTAAATATTGCTTGCCCAGTTCTGGATCGTCGTATAACGCACACGCGCATTTTTCTTGACGATAATTTCCACGACCGCGCTGTGCAGGGAAGCCGTACTGTAGATCGGCGCGGTGCAACCTTCGACATAGTGGACGAAGCTGCCTTCATCGGCAATGATCAAAGTGCGCTCAAATTGTCCCATGTTTTCCGAATTGATGCGGAAATACGCCTGCAGCGGAATGTCCACCTTGACGCCAGGAGGGACATAAATGAAGCTGCCGCCCGACCAAACCGCGCTGTTTAAAGCGGCGAATTTGTTGTCGGCGAGCGAGATGACCGTGCCGAAATATTCTTTAAAAAGATCCGGGCGCGCCTTCAATCCGGCGTCCGTTCCCATAAAGACAACGCCTTGATCCTGCAGATCTTTTTGAATATTGTGATAAACGACCTCCGACTCGTATTGCGCGGTAACGCCGGCCAAATACTTTTGTTCGGCTTCCGGTATGCCTAATTTGTCAAAGGTTTCTTTGATGTCGGCGGGCACTTCTTCCCACGATTTTTGCGTTTTTTCCACGGGTTTTACATAATACTGCAGTTCATCAAAATTCAAATCGTCCAGATTTCCGCCCCACCGCGGCAACGGGCGTTTTATAAAATGTTCAAATGCCCGCATGCGGAAATCCAGCATCCAGTCCGGTTCGCCCTTCATCCGGGAAATTTCCCTGACGATATCGGCGGTCAGGCCTTTGCCGCTTTGAAATATCGCTTTATGCTCATCGCGAAACCCATATTTGTACTCTCCCAAATCGAGCATTTCTTGCGCCATTGCTGTTTACCTCCTTTTTAACTTTGCGAATTATTTTCCGTCGTTGGCTGATTCGATGCCTTTTTTTAACGCGTTCCAGGCCAGCATCGCGCATTTGATGCGTGCCGGAAATTTGCTGACACCGGCCAGCGCCTCGATATCCTCATATTCAAACTCGGTTTCTTCACCTTTCATAAAACCGGAGAAACTTTCCGCCATTTTCAGTGCCTCATCGGCTTTTTTGCCTTTGACCGCTTCGGTCATCATGGATGCGGATGCCATGCTGATCGAGCAACCGTCGCCAACGAACCTGGCATCTTTGACAATGCCGTCTTCCAGCTTCATCTGCAGCGAAATTTTATCGCCGCAAGTCGGATTATGCAGATCGACCGATACCGCTTCATCTTCAAACCGCCCGCGATTGCGCGGCGATTTATAGTGATCCATAATGACTCTTCTGTACAAATCATCCAATTGCATGGCCAAAATACTCCTTTGCGGTCAACAGTGCTTTTGCCAGCCGATCCACATCTTCCTTCGTGTTATACAGATAAAAGCTGGCGCGCGCCGTTGCCGTTACTTGCAGCCAGCGCATCAGCGGCTGGCAGCAGTGGTGGCCTGCGCGCACGGCGACGCCCTCCGCGTCGAGCACCGTCGCGACATCATGCGGATGGACATCGCCCAAATTGAACGTAACGAGACCCGCCCGATCTTTACGCGGCCCGTAAATCGTCAAGTCGGCAATTTCGGACAAGCGATCGACCGCGTAAGCGGTCAACTCTTTTTCATGCCGCTCGATTTCATCCAGCCCGATTTCGCGTAAAAAGTCAATAGCCGCGCCCAATCCGACCGCACCGGCAATAATCGGCGTGCCCCCCTCAAACTTCCACGGGGGCTCTTTCCATGTCGCGTCGTACAGATCCACATGCTCGATCATCTCGCCGCCAAATTCGCCTGGCTCCATTTTATTCAAAAGATCCAGTTTGCCGTAAAGCGCCCCGATTCCGGTTGGTCCGCACATTTTGTGCCCGGAAAGCGCATAAAAATCGCAATCCAGATCCTGCACGTCGACTTTCATATGCGGTGTGCTTTGTGCGCCGTCCACCAAAATAACCGCTTTGTTCCGATGCGCAATCGCCGCGATTTCTTTTACCGGATTGACCACGCCGAGCACATTTGACACGTACGTGACAGCCACGATTTTGGTTCGTCCGGTCACCGTTTTTGCAACGTCTTCCAGGCGAATCGTGCCATCCGGCTGCAACGGAATGTATTTCAGGACGGCGCCTGTTGCTTTTGCCGCCTGCTGCCATGGAATCAGGTTGCTGTGATGCTCCATTGGCGTGAGCACAATCTCGTCGCCTTCTTTGCAGACAGCGCGCGCATAGCTTGTCGCCACAAGGTTGATTGCCGTTGTTGTACCGCGCGTAAACACGATTTCCGCCGCATCTTTCGCATTCAGGAATCGGGCAAGCTTTTCACGCGCTCCCTCGTATGCGTCGGTCGCCCTTGACCCGAGCGTGTGCACGCCTCTGTGCACGTTGGCGTTATCCCATTCGTAATAGCGTTTCACCGTCTCGATAACCGTATCCGGCTTTTGCGAAGTCGCCGCGCTGTCCAAATACACCAAAGGATGCCCGTTCACTTCCTGGCTCAGAATCGGAAATCTTGCGCGTATCTCCAACGGAATCATTGCCCCAGCTTCCTTTCCACCAGATGTTTCAATTGCTCTTCCAGTTTGGCAATCGGAATCTGTTCGACGATCGGAGCAAGGAAGCCGTATATAATCAAGCGTGTTGCCTGTTCCCGGGATATTCCCCGCGACATCAGATAGTAGATCATATCCTGATCTACTTTGCCGATGCTTGCGGCATGGTACGCTTTCACTTCGTTTTCGTCAATCAAGAGCATCGGGTTTGCGTCACCGCGCGCTTGCGGCGACAGCATCAACACTTTTTCCGTTTGCTGGCCGTTTGCGAACGTTGCGCCCTTTTCAATTTTCGTAATGCCGTTGATAATCGCCGTAGATTCATCCCGCATCACGGCGCGCGTCAGCATGTCGCTGTTTGTGTTCATGCCGATATGCCGCGCCCTTGTGGTAATATTCATGTTTTGTTTGCCGGTTCCGACGCAAATCACTTTCGCGTCCGATTCGGAGCCTTTGCCTTCAAGCAGGGAGTATGTTTCGGACGCCGTATTGCCGTTGTTCAATTCGCCGATGACCCATTCGATTTTCGCATCGCTGTGCAAAACCGCACGGCGATAGCTGATATCCGTAATGTCTTCCCGCAAATCATGCACCGAGGCGAATTGCACGCGCGCACCGTCTTTGGCAAAAATCTCAACCATGCCGTTGTGCACTTGCTTGACATTCCCGCCGACCGACAAATAGTTTTCAACGTAGGTAACGCTGCTGTTGGCTTCGGCTACGATCAGCACATGCGGCGAAACCAACGCTTCTTCGTCGTCCGTGATGAACAACGCTTGCAGCGGTTTTTCTACGACAACATTTTTCGGAATATAAACAAAAGCGCCGCCCGACCAGGTGGCAGCGTGCAATGCCGTCAACCGGTTTTCTTCAGCTTTCACCGCCTGCATGAAATATGGGCGGACCAAATCCGCATGCTCTCTTACGGCAGTCGCCAAATCGGTGAAAATAACTCCTTGCGCGGCAAGTTCGTCAGGCAACCGGGAAAACGACGCGCCCGAATTGCGGTGCAGAAACAGCGCGTTCAGTTGCTTCCCGTTTTCGCCGGTTTGCAATAACAAATTCGCCTGCTCGGGCAAGTTTTGCGCTTCAGTCAATGTGCTTGGCTTTCTGTATTGTCCAACGGAATCAAGGTCCCAACGGTCGATTCGCGTTTTTTCCAGTTTCGGCAGCTCCAGTCGTTCAGCCATTTCCAGCGCTGTCAAACGCAACGAGGTCATCCATTCGGGTTCTGCGTTCAGGGAAGAAACAGTGCGAACGAAGCTTGGGTCCACCGGGATTGTTTGCGTAGTCATCTTCATTCCCCCTCGTGTCCCATTTTAATGATGGTGGTTATCCATCATGACGACATTCATCGGCACTTTAAATTCTTCTTCCTCGACATCAATCGTTTCATGTTCAATGCCGAGCTCCTTCTTCAACCATTCGTACCCTTCGGCTTCCAGCCGCTGCGCAAGCTCCGGCCCGCCGGAACGGACAATGCGGCCTTGCATCATCACGTGCACAAAATCCGGATGAATATAATCTAGCAGTCGTTGATAGTGGGTGATGATCAAAAACGCCCGGTTTTCGCTGCGCATCGCATTGACGCCGTTTGCGACAATCCGCAAGGCGTCGATATCAAGCCCCGAATCGATTTCATCCAAAATCACGACGCTCGGTTCCAGCATCATCATTTGCAAAATTTCATTCCGCTTCTTTTCGCCGCCGGAAAAGCCTTCATTTAAATAGCGATGCATGAATTGAGTGTCGATCTCCAGTTGTTTCATCTGTTTTTCCATCTGGCGGATAAACTTGATCAGCGAAATTTCATTGCCTTCCCCTCTGCGCGCATTGATCGCGCTGCGCAAAAAGTCGGCATTCGTAACCCCGGTAATCTCACTCGGATACTGCATGGCCAAAAACAGTCCGGCGCGGGCCCGCTCATCGACGCTCATCTCCAAAACATCCGCTCCGTCAAGCGTGACTGTTCCGTCCGTCACTTCATATTTGGGATTCCCCATTAACGCGGAAGCAAGGGTGCTCTTTCCGGTACCGTTCGGACCCATAATCGCGTGGATTTCTCCGCCCTTGATCTCCAGATCGACCCCTCTTAAAATTTCTTTATTTTCAATCTTTGCGTGCAAGCCTGATACTTTAAATATCGGCGAATTGCTCATGGCTTATCCTCCTGGCATGTTGATTAGAATCATTATATTTTAAAAAATAATCTTGGGTGATTCTCAATGATTCTCAATTATTATCAATGGTATATTTTATTATACCCCACTGTGAAAAATCAATAAAGGACTTTTCAAAACTGAATCTCCGCTTTCTCAATCGTACGGTTGAAATTGGGCGATTTTTTGACTTTTCCAGTTCAACATACCAAATCCCTCGCAGCTAAAAAATGACATAGATCAAAAATGTTAAAGCGGTAAGGCGAAGGCGACTGAACCGGGCAAATATATATAAAAATCCACATACATTTGCCGCGAATCCAATAAACGAAGTGAGCGCAAGCACTTCTTTTTCTAATCCGATCGTGTTACACTACTTAAGTATAATTTTTGCCCAACATGCTTGATAGGACGGTTCCATCATGAAAAAAGACGAACAACTTACGCTTAAAAACGAAGCGCCCGATCACGGATACGTATTTACGTTGGAAGTGATGGTCGAAGGAAAATCAAACAGCCACGCATTGGAAAAATTGCTGCACGCGCTGAATACCGGCGACATAAAAGATCATCGCATTTTGAACGGAATTGAATTCGGAAAGCTCATTGCGCAAGTTAAGACCGATGGAAATTACAAAAAAAGCGAAACGGCAATTCCGCCGCAAAAAAAAGAACAGACGGCAAACAACACGCAACCGGGCAAGAACACTATTTCCCCCGACAAGGATATTTTATCGGAGTTTCGCTCCTTTCAAGCGAAAGGCACTTTGGTCCGCCTGCAAATTGTGAAAGGCAAGGGCGTCCGGTTGAGCATTCCTTGCCGAATATTAAATTTCGACAGCGAAAACAACAATGTTTCCGTGTATCATGTCGATGAGAAAAAGGCTTATTTATTCAAACTCAACGAAATTGACGACTACATCGTTTTTTAAGCGGCCGGCCGTTTGGGAAAACGGGTTGATGCCATGGGAATTTTGTCCATATCCTTTAAGCCGAACGGAATAAAATACAGTATTCCATTCCTGCTTTTGGCGAAAGGAGGACAATTCCCCATGAACGCGGCTATCGCAAGGCAAGAAGTGAAAAAACTTGTAGGGAAATCGGTCTATGCCATTAAAAATGACGGGACAATCGTTACCGGCAAATTAAAAAGAATAAGCGGCAACCTGATCTATATTGCGCCGGAAGGCGGAAAAGCGCATACCAAAGCTTTTTTTGCGCCGCTTGTTCTGTATGATCTGCTGGCCATCGGGGCTTATGGAGGGTTCGGGTTTCCCGGATTCTACGGAGGATTCGGCTATCCATACTTCTGGTAATTGCCAAAAAAGGGAATCGGGTTTTCAGCCGATTCTCTTTTCAATTTGCCCCATATTCCAAACATACTCGCTGTTGGATATAATAAAATGGAACGAATTTATTCATTTGGGAGTGATTGGTTTGGATGTCCCTACAAAGCATTCCGGGCTGGGAATTGCCTCTTTTGTGATCGCGATGATATGCATCGCCTTATTTGTTGGCATCATCTTGTTTATGGCCGGCAACAGCGGCGAACTGATCAGCCTTGCCGAAGAACGCGGATTTGACCTGGAAGCTGACGAACTTCCCGCTTCCGTCCTGTCGTATATGATTTACATCGGGCTTCTCTTTTTGCTGGAACTGTTGCTCAGTTTAACAGGCGGCATTTTGGGCGTCGTCGGATTGTTCCAAAAGGACCGCAAAAAATTATTTGCCGTGCTTGGCACCGTATTCAACTTTGGCGGATGGGCGATCTTCATATTGCTGATGATTTTGGGCGCTGTGACCACCCAGGTTTACAGCGTCAGCGCTTGACGGCTTAAAGCCGCGTTTCCAATTTACGGTTGGCTTCGCGATTGGGGGACTGTCGCAAACAAGGTCAGTTCCCCTGTATAGTGGATGTGCAGCACATGCATCGCGCGCGTGCAAGCCGTATAAAACAATTTGCGCTCATTTTCCCTGGAGTAGGCGCTTTGCGAACCGTCCGCGATAATGACCGCGTCAAATTCGATCCCTTTGGCCAAATATGCCGGCACAACGGAGGCCCCTTCCCGCAGCGCGAGCGAATGCTTGGTGATGAGATCGACTTCAATATGCCCATTTAGCTTTGCAAATGTTTCTTCGCTCTCAGCCGCCGTTTTGCACAAAATCCCAATGGTTTTGTGGCCGTGCGCCAACAATGTTCGCGCATCGTCGGCGATTTTTACAATGCGCTCGGCATCATTTTCCGATTTGATGAATTTGGGCGCTTCTCCGCTTCGCTCGAAGGGTGTGATGCCGCTGCCAGCGGGCAGCATGGCCGCGGTAAACGCGACAATCTCACGGGTCGACCGATAACTTTTCATTAGCCGGATCACTTCCGCGCTGTCCTCATGCAACAGCTCCGGCAAATCGGTAAAACTTGCGGAATCCGCCGTTTGCAAAAAGATCGCCTGATTCGCGTCGCCCAGCACCGTCATGTTAGCCCGCGGAAACACATGGCGAATAAACGCGTATTGAAAAGGCGAATAATCTTGCGCTTCATCGACAAACACATGCTTGATGCCCGTCTCAACTTGAAAGCCGGTCAACATTTCCCGCAGGAACAAAAGCGGTGTTGCGTCTTCATAGTTCAGCCGCTTATCCTGAAGAGCTTTCAGCGAAACCGCGCAAATTTCCGGCCACCGCTC